>NZ_JBSXNR010000014.1:0-39912 GCF_056857735.1 Flagellimonas sp. L-11 | reverse complement strand
AGGGGAGCAATTGGTGGAAAAGGTCCAAGAGGTCAGTGGCAATATTCCTATCATCATCCTAACGGGCTACTCGGATATTGAACTGGCCAGAAAGATATTGTCCAAAGGGGTGTCGGATTTTTTGATCAAGGACGAGATCAGTCCCGAGATCATTTACAAGTCCATTATCTATGCCCTAGAGCGGAAGAGTTACATCGCCCAATTGAACAAAAACAAAAAGATATATCAGGACCTGTTTGATTTCAGTCCCCAGCCCATGTGGATCTATGATCCGGATACCTTGTTGTTTTTGGGCGTGAACAAGGCGGCCGTTGATAAATATGGCTATACATTGGAGGAGTTCGAAAGGATGACCATCAAGGACATAAGGCCAAGGAGCCAGGTAAAGCATCTTGAAAAAAGCCTAAAGGACCGAAAAAGGGATTGTTCCAATCACTATGCGGGTGAATTTGAGCACTTATTGAAAACGGGCCAAGAGATACGTGTTGAAATATACAGCAGTGAGATTGAGTACGGGGACAAAATAATGAGGCTGATTCTTGCCAAGGATATCACGGACAAACAAGAATATATCCGGACCATTGAAGGGCACAACCGAAAATTAAAGGATATAGCTTGGACCCAGTCCCACGTGGTTCGCGCTCCATTGGCACGTTTGTTATCGATTATACACCTCCTGGAACTGGACGTGGTGGATCCCGATGATATTCCATTTCTGCTCAACCAAATAAAGGGTTCGGGCAGTGAACTAGGTAAAATCATCGATGATTTAAATATAGAGAGCAATTCAATGAACCAAACCCATACCAAATATGGAGAAGTCAGTATTGCTGGTCGATGATGACCCGATTTTCAATTGGCTAGCACTTAAAATGATCCAAAAGGTCGCACCAGACTTCAATGTAAAGGAGTTTTCCAATGGTAGGGCGGCCTTGGACTTTTTACAGGATAATTTTAACGAGAAGGGCCATTACACCATTTTGCTGGATATTAACATGCCGGAGATGAACGGATGGGAGTTTATGGATGCCATAGAGCAAAGCGATTGGGTCAAGGCCGAATCAATATCCGTATTTATTGTTTCCTCTTCTACGGACCCGGGCGACAGGGAAAAGGCTAAAACGTATCAACTCGTTAAGGACTATTTGACCAAGCCTCTTTCCTTGGATATGATAAAAGGCACAATGGCTTAAGGGAACTTGTGCATCGGCATTTTTTGGATAGCGGTTGGGCAAAAACAGTAATTATTGCCAAAACCCTATGGTTTTGGCGTGTATCAATTTGGCACCATACCGGGTATCGGGACTTTTGGTGGCCGGTATTTTTTCTGCAGCCATGAGTAGTATCAGTAGCAGCCTGAACTCCGTTTCCACTGCCTTTTGCAATGATTTCTACAAACGGTTCAAAAGGGATGTGGCCGATAAACGCTTATTGCGTATCGCTAGAATGGTTACTGTTCTTACCGGACTGATCGGAATGTTACTGGCTCTTTGGATGGCCAATTCCAACATTAAATCCCTTTGGGATGAGTTTTATAGGTATCTTGGTTTGTTTACTGGAGGTCTTGGAGGTATGTTCCTATTGGGCATGCTGACCAAAAGGGCCAATGCAAGGGGAACTCTTTTAGGCCTTTTTGCCAGTGCGGTTTTGATATGGTATATCAGTGTGTTTACAAATATCAGTTTCTTAATGTATGCGTTCTTTGGGCTGGTTTCCTGTTTCGTTTTCGGATACCTGTTTAGCCTATTTTTTAAACCCAAGGGCAATCATTGATCAGTTGTGTTGTATGGCCAGGGGCTATCACTGGAAGCTCACAATCGTTCAAACTGGATGGTTAGGGAAGACTGGACGGGTAGGTAACAAAAGTCGACAGGTACGACTGGGGTACACCTTGTTAATGACCCCAAAATGATGTCCTTAAAAATTTACATCTTTACAGGAACAATTGTACCATCTGGAACGGTCTAAACTTTTTAGGAATAAAAACAAAAAACTTAAATGTTAAAATCCCTCGGCTATATCATGTTGTTTTTGATCTTGGGCGAAGCCCTAAGGCATCTTTTCCATCTTCCTGTTGCAGGAAATATCTTGGGAATGATATTTATTTTCCTTGCTCTGAGAACAAGGATCATTAGCTTGGATTCGGTAAAACCGGCCGCAGATAAACTCTTGAACTATATGGTACTCTTTTTTGTGCCCTATGGGGTTGGCTTAATGAACCATTTCGATGTGGTAAGGGAGCATTGGGGCGCCTTGGCGCTAGTGGTGACTGTCAGCACATCCATGACACTGATCATAACCGGATATATCCAACAAATACTTGAGAAATGAAGGAATATCTTCTGACCTCGCCCATGGTTTGGATCTTTCTGACCTTGGCGGTTTATTTTTTAGCCCAAAAAGTTCACGTGAAATTGAAGTGGGTCTTGGCCACCCCGATCTTAATCACGGTTTCGGTCCTGATAGTGCTTTTGCTGGCTTTGGACATCGATTTTGAAACCTATGATCAAGGCGGTCGGTATATCAGTTTTTTTTTGGGACCTTCCGTGGTTGCCCTAGGAGTATTGTTCCATGAAAAATATGATGAGATCAAAAGCAATTTGATACCCTTTTTTGCCGCAGTGACCATTGGGGGTGTCTCCAGTATATTTATAGTTTTGTTGAGTTTGATCTGGTTGGAATCCCCCAGTTTCATCGTTAGGTCATTGGCCGCCAAATCGGTGACCACGCCCATAGCCATTGAAACTACCAAATTGGTTTCGGGAATACCGGCAATTACGGCCGCAGTGGTCATAGCCGTGGGCATTTTTGGAAATGTCTTTGGGGTACCTATTCTAAGGGCATTTGGCATTAAGAGTGAAATGGCCATAGGAACGGCCCTGGGCACGGCCTCCCATGGCATTGGTACAGCTCGGGCTCTGGATATTGGAAGGAGTGCCGCCGCTTACGGAGGTATCGCCATTTGCGTAAACGGCGTGGTCACAGCAATTTTGGTCCCCTTGATATTGGATGGGTTCAATTTTTTATGATTGGCTTGAACACACTTAATAAACAAACGCTTTGAAAACAAAAGACAAAAACAACATGACAATAAAAAATATCATACTATACATACTTCTTCCAATGGTAATGTTGGGCTGTAAAACAGTTGCCCCGCCCGAAGCTGTGGGACCGACCCCCTCAGAAAGGCAAATGGCTTGGCACAAAATGGAATATTATGCCTTCGTACATTTTAACATGAACACCTTTACCAATAGGGAATGGGGAACAGGGGCCGAATCACCAAATCAGTTCAACCCCTCCAATTTGGATGTCCGACAATGGGCAAGAGTGGCTCGTGATGCCGGTATGAAAGGTATTATTCTTACGGCCAAGCACCACGATGGTTTTTGCCTGTGGCCATCCAATACTACCGAGCATTCGGTCAAGAATTCACCCTGGAAAAATGGGGAGGGAGACGTGGTCAGGGAATTGAGCGAAGCCTGTAAAGAGTATGGACTGAAACTCGGACTATACCTTTCCCCCTGGGATCGGAACAATACATATTATGGCCGGCCCGAGTACGTGAAAATCTTCCATGAACAGCTCCGGGAACTTTTGACCAATTATGGAGAATTGTTCGAGATTTGGTTTGACGGGGCCAATGGAGGTTCTGGCTACTATGGAGGTGCCAACGAGTCCAGAAAGATCGATAGTAAGACCTACTACGATTGGGAAAAGACCACCGCCATGATCCGAAAGTTGCAGCCCAATGCCGTAATCTTTGCGGATAACGGACCTGATGTACGCTGGGTGGGCAATGAGGAAGGCTGGGCCAATGAGACGAATTGGAGTATCATGCGAAGGGACGAGATCTATCCCGGTTGGCCCCGTTACGTTGAGCTGCGTTCCGGCCATGAGGATGGTACCCATTGGCTACCGGCCGAAGCCGATGTTTCCATCCGGCCGGGATGGTATTATCATGCCGCTGAGGACCATCAGGTGAAAACGCTGCCCCATCTGCTGGATATTTACTATAACGCTATTGGTAGAAATGCCGCCTTGCTATTGAACCTTCCGGTGGATACCCGTGGGTTGGTACATGAAAAGGATGTGAGACGCTTGATGGCCCTAAAAGAACAAATCGACAAAGATTTTGCCCAAGAACTTACAAATAATTCAAAAATAGAGGTTTCGAACACGCGAGGAGGTCATTCCGACTATTCGGCCAAAAATATGTTGGATGGCAACAATGATACCTACTGGGCAACCGATGACGGCATTACAAGGGCCACTATCACAGTTTCGTTCGATGAACCCACCGAGCTAAACCGGATAGTTTTGCAAGAATTCATTTCCTTGGGACAACGGATCAAAAACTTTACCGTGAGCGCAAGGGTCGATGGAAAATGGAAAATACTCGACGAGCAGACAACGGTAGGCTATAAGCGCATTCTTCGCTGGGAAACCGTTTTGGCGGATAAGGTGAAAATAGACATTTTAGATTCCAAAGGCCCCATTCTGCTGTCCAACCTTGCACTGTACCGTGCACCTAAGCTAGTTGTGGATCCCATCATTACAAGGAACCGTAAAGGGCTTGTTTCCCTTTCGGTGCCAGAGAGATCGGTCGATGTTTTCTATACCTTGGATGGTACCGAGCCTTCCATGGGCTCCCAAAAATATCGTGTACCATTTTTGGTAGAAAAGCCCACTACCGTCAAGGCCATTGCGATAAATCCCGAAAACGGACAGGGAAGTGGCGTGGCGGTCAAATATTTTGACCTGGCCAAAAATGATTGGAAGGTCGTTTTTCCGATCGGGGAAGAAAAAGAGGTGATAAAATTGATGGACGATAATCCCGAAACCTTTTGGGCGACCAATCAAAAAGAGGTTGTAATCGATTTGGGACGCACCCATGAACTAAATGGTTTTACCTACTGGCCCAACCAAGAACGCTATCCGTTCGGAATCATTACCCATTATGAATTTCTGGTGAGTCAAGATAATAGGAACTGGCAGTCTGTGGCATCGGGGGAATTCGGTAACATTGTCAATAGTAGAATCGAACAAAAGGTTATGTTCCAACCAACGAAGGGCAGGTACATCAAATTACGCGCCTTGGGGGTCGACGGTAAAGATCCACAGGCATCTTTTGCCGAAATAGGGGTTTTGACCCAAGACCCTTACCAAGATAACCAATAGATGGCGAACCATAAAAGAACAAAGCACAGCGTACCCGTAAGCCAAAAAATTAAAACAAACCGATACACAATGCCCCAACTACGACAAAATCTAAAAAAAGCCAAAGTAGCCTTCACTTTATGTATGCTACCGATAGGATTATTGGCCCAATTGAGCCTTTCCCCTTTTTTTGGTGATCACATGGTGGTGCAACGCAACCGTCCCATCCATTTTTGGGGCAAGGGGCAACCACAAACCACCGTTGTGCTGAAGTTGGGCAATACCACCAAAGAAACCACCGTGGAAAAGGATTCCACATGGAGCCTGTATTTAAAAAGGCACAAGGCCTCTTCCGAACCGATGGGCCTACTCATTGTAAATGGTGGGAAAAGGATAGAAATCAATAATATTATGGTTGGCGATGTGTGGCTGTGCATAGGTCAGTCCAATATGGAGTGGCCCATGGAACGGGAAATGTATTTTAAAAATGCCAATGGGTTTGCTGGTGACTCCTTGCTTCGATTCTACAATCCAACCTATGCAGGAAAAAATATCTATAACAAGATTTTTGTCGACTCCATTGCAAGTCAATTGACCCCAGAGGGTTTTTACAGGGGAAATTGGCAAGAATGTGACAGCACTTCCGTGAATACCATGAGTGCAGTAGGATATTATTTTGGCAAAACGATCATGGATACCGAAGCTGTACCTATTGGTCTTATCCATTTGGCCATAGGAGGTGCTCCCATAGAAACCTTCATAGACCGAAAATCCTTCCTTCGTAACCCTCGCTTTAAAAACAAGGTCAAGGGAAATTGGCTGGACAATGATGAACTGCCGGTTTGGGTCAGGGAACGGGGCGGACAAAATGTAGGGGGAGTAAAGAATGTACCCCAAGACAATCTGGGGCCCAACCATGCCTTTAAACCTGGTTTTGCCTATGAAGCGGGAGTCCGACCATTGATGAAAATGCCCTTAAGGGGCATTGTTTGGTACCAAGGGGAGAGCAACGCCCAAGAACCCGATCGTGTGGAGGAATACGGGGAGTTGCAAGAAATGATGGTCAAAGCCTACCGTCGCCAGTGGAAAGACCCAGACATGCCGTTCCTGTGGGCACAACTCTCTTCTATTGATACGATGCACTATAAGTCAAGGTTATGGCCCGAGTTTAGAAACGAACAACGAAAACTATTGGGCAGGATACAAAATTCAGGGATGGCCGTGACAAGCGATATAGGCGCCAGGCATGACGTGCACCCAACAAACAAAAAGGCAGTGGGCGAACGTCTTGCCCGGTGGGCCCTTTCAACCGTTTATGGCCACGACGCAGTGCCTTCCGGCCCATTGCCCAAAAAAGCAAAGTACAAAAATGGGAACATTATTGTTACCTTTCGGTATGGCAAGGGTTTGACGACTTCGGATGACGAAGCTCCACGGGGCTTTTCCTTGGATGGCAAGTCGCCGATGCTGGCATTCATTGATGAAAGGGACAGAATTGTCATTCCGTCCCCACAAAAACCAAAAAAATTGTATTATGCGTGGAAACCTTGGACGGATGCCAACCTAGTCAATGCTGGGCAGCTCCCCGCATCCACGTTTAAAGTGAGTGTAAAATAAATATCCACGACGATAAAAAATGAATAACAGATGAAACGTAGGGAATTCGTTAGAAACAAAATCATCGCATCCACAGCAATTGGATTGGGAGGGGCTCCATTATTTGCAATGGAATCGAAAAAGACCTATCCATTGAGCAAAAATGATTTTCAACTCAAATATGCACCGCATTTGGGCATGTTCAAGGAATCGGCCGGGGACGATCCCATCGATCAATTGAACTTTATGGCAGACATGGGGTTTACGGCCTTTGAGGACAATGGTATGAAAAGTAGGACCACGGGGCTACAGGAACAAATGGCCAGAACCATGCAAAAACGTGGGATTGGCATGGGGGTCTTCGTTGCCCATGAGATTTCCTGGAACAAGCCCAACCTCACCAATGGGGACACCTCACTGCGGGAAAAGTTCCTGAAGGAGATAAAGGAATCCATCGATGTCGCCAAGCGGGTAAATGCCAAATGGATGACCGTGGTCCCCGGACATGTGGACCTTGGCTTGCGCATGGGCTATCAGACCGCAAATGTCGTTGAATCGCTCAAAAGGGCCTGCGAACTATTGGAGCCACATGGATTGACCATGGTATTGGAGCCCCTTAACTTCAGGGACCATCCCGGACTGTTTCTTACCGACAGTCCCCAAGCCTATGAAATATGCAAGGCTGTGGACAGTCCCTCCTGTAAGATACTTTTTGACATTTACCACCAACAGATCCAAGAAGGGAACCTGATCCCCAACATAGATGCGGCATGGGAAGAGATTGCCTATTTTCAGGTCGGTGACAATCCGGGCAGGAAAGAACCGACCACTGGGGAAATCAATTATCGAAATGTTTTCAAGCATATCCATTCCAAGGGATATACCGGTATCGTGGGAATGGAACATGGCAACTCCGGGGCGGGCAAGCAAGGGGAGCTTGCCGTTATTGAAGCCTATAAAACCAGTGATGCCTTTTAATGTTCGGAACCAAGATGAAAATTAGATCAATCAAGTTATTTTATCTGTTTATGGGCATGACGGCAATGGGTTTTGCCCAACAACCGTCAAGTTATGCCCAAGATTTGCCAGGGGTGGATGTTGAATTGGAAATGGTCCCCATTCCCTCAGGGACATTTCAAATGGGCAGCCCTCAAAGCGAAGCCGGCAGGAGCAGTGATGAAGGGCCTGTCCGAGAGGTGGCTGTCGAAGGTTTTTGGATGTCCAAATATGAAATTACCTGGGAGCTATATAATCTTTTTATTGAGAGGGCCATAGATAATCTCGAAAATATAACGAGGGCCAATGAAGTGCACTTGGAGGTCGATGCGGTATCCGGAGCAACCGTACCCTATGTCGATATGAGCTTGGGGATGGGAAGGGAAGAGGGTTTTCCAGTGGTCAATATCACCCAAAGGGCCGCATCCGCCTTCTGTCAATGGCTTTCGGCAATCACGGGACATTATTATCGATTACCCACAGAAGCGGAATGGGAATACGCGGCCCGGGCAGGCAATAGGGAGGCTTATTACTTTGGAAAAGATGCATCGGTGCTGGACAACCATGCATGGTTCAACGCGAACAGTGAGGGAAGGTACCACAAGGTGGGCACAAAGCAACCAAATCCTTGGGAGCTCTACGATATGTACGGCAATGTTGCGGAATGGACTTTGGACCAATATGATAAAAATGGCTATGGGGATGCCGAAATGCCCTTTGAACCGGTTGTGAGCGAATATCCCGTTGCCATTCGGGGAGGTTCTTTCAAGGATGGGCCCGCACTGTTACGCAGTGCATCCAGATTGGCCTCAGACCCTGTTTGGAAGCAAAGGGACCCCCAATTTCCCCGCAGTAAATGGTGGTTCACCGATGCCGGTTTTGTGGGCTTTAGGATAGTAAGGCCCTTTGAAACCCCATCAGAAGAAGAAATGAATAGGTATTGGTCAAAGGAAAACTAAAAACAATCGTCAAATCGAATTAATAATCATATCAAACCATGAAAGATAAAAGGAATAGGTCAAGAAGGAACTTTGTGAAAAATACAGCGCTATTGTCAGCAGGAATGGTCCTCCCATCCATGGAAATGGAGGGCATGGCCAATGTGTTCAACAACAGGAAATTGAAATTGGCCCTTGTGGGATGTGGGGGCAGAGGTACAGGCGCGGCCAACCAAGCCCTCCAAGCGGATGAGCACATAGAATTGGTGGCCATGGCAGATGCCTTTGAAGATAGACTTACAAGCAGCTACAATAGCCTTGCTGAAAAATACATAAATACTGGGAAAATCAATGTCAAGGAGAAAAACAAGTTTTATGGCTTTGATGCCTATAAAAAGGCCATTGACCTGGCCGATGTTGTCATTTTGGCTACTCCTCCGGGATTCAGGCCCTACCATTTTGCATATGCCATTGAGAATGGTAAGCATGTATTCATGGAAAAACCGGTGGCAACCGATGTTCCAGGGGTAAGAAAAGTATTGGAGGCAGCCAAATTGGCTGAAGATAAAAAACTGAACGTGGTTGTCGGTTTACAAAGAAGATATCAGGAGAACTACCTAAAAACCTTGGAAAAAATAAAAGAGGGTGACATCGGAAAGATTGTTTCCGGACAAGTATATTGGAACAGCTCAGGGGTCTGGGTAAAACCAAGGAAACCGGGACAGACGGAATTGGAGTATCAAATGCGCAATTGGTATTATTTTAATTGGCTCTGTGGCGACCACATTTTGGAACAGCACATACACAATATCGATGTGGCCAACTGGTTTATTGGTGAGTATCCGGAATCGGCCCAGGGTATGGGAGGGCGTTTGGTGCGAACTGGACCCGACCATGGTGAGATCTACGACCACCACTTTGTCGAGTTCACCTATCCCAGCGGAGCGGTCATTTCAAGCCAATGCCGTCACCAGCCCAATACGATGTACCGTGTAGGTGAAGCGTTCCAAGGCACTAAAGGCACTGTGAGTACCAACGATGCAGGTATCGCAAAAATATACGGCCTGTCGGGAAATGAACTACATTCCATAGCAAACTCCGAAGGACACAACCCATATCAGGTTGAGCACGATCGACTTTTTGCTTCCATAAGGAACAAAGGTGTGATCAATGATGCGGAGATTGGTGCCAAAAGCACTATGAGTGCCATAATGGGTAGGATGGCCACCTATAGCGGAAAAATCATCACTTGGGATGAGGCCATCAAGTCAGAAATTAGATTAATGCCCGAGGCGATGACATGGGATTCCCAACCACCTTCATTGCCCAATGCCGAGGGTAATTATCCGATACCAATCCCGGGGAAGGGCAAGGTTCTTTAGGATTTTGACAATATTTATCGCCAACATGGGGCAAGATGAAAAATTGTCCATGGATTTCCTTTGAAGGAGCAAAAGGTATACAATAAGAGTTTTAGCTGTACGGAATTTAACTGCTATCACAGAAGTATGTTCAACATTGGGTCTTGTTTCCAGATGTCCGATGTCGACCTTGAAAACATGATGATGTCCTTTCGGGAATGTATGTTGGCATCGACATTCAAAAGGGTATGCCATAACTATGACGAGGCTTTCGAACGAAAGTCAAAGGATCGTACAGATTTTCGAAAATATTGATAGGATTCCCCAAAACTTTACCAAAAGTTCATTCAAGGTGCCCCGACAAGTTATGAAAGTAACCTTGATGATATTTTTAATGGGAGGATTGTTGATCTTAATGAAAAATAAATAAATGTAAGACCGATTTTTATGACAAGTAATACATGGATGGCCTGGAAATCACTTTTTAATTTAAAAAATGTAAAAACCGAACCGGGTTGGAAATTTAAGCAAAGAATACAGCTTGCCCTAGGTTTGACCTTTATGATGGTTTCCTTGCACGCACAACAAGTGAAAAGGGTTGATAGCACTCACAGGCCAGAAAGCTTTCACGATAAAATTTTACAATTCAAAATGTTTCCAATTAGCGGGAATGATATCGTGTTTTTGGGTGACAGTATAACCGAAGGAACTCAATGGAGTGAGTTGTTGGGCATGGACAATGCTGTGAACAGAGGGATTTCGGGAGATACCACCTATGGTGTTCTGGAACGATTGGGGGAGGTTACCGAAAGTGCTCCTGCTAAAGTGTTCATTTTGATTGGAGTGAACGATTTGTCAAGGAACATACCTGATGACGGCGTCATCAGGAACTATCGTAAAATAATCTACAAAATACAGGAAGAGTCGCCAGGCACCGAAATTTACATACAGACCCTACTTCCAGTTAATGGTACCTTCACACGTTTTAAAAACCACTATGACAAGACTTCCAATATTTTGTATATCAATGAGGCCCTGCGAAACCTAGCCAATCAAAAAAATATAAATCTGATTGATTTATACCCTCGGTTTTTGGATGATATGGGTCGATTGGACATTAAATACACAAACGATGGTTTACACCTAACGCCAAAGGGCTATATCCACTGGGCCAATTTGTTAAAAGCCTATTTGGATTGATAAGGTCCACCATTAATACCAAACATACCATTTAAACTTTTTTAGTTTATTAGTTTGGACATAGGAGTTTGGTTTTTAGATGTTTGTTGATAGCTTTGCCATGCTCAATTTTAGCCGGCTAAGGAGGTTTTCACGTCAGGCGTTTCCGGTACAACTATAGTTCAAATAAACGATAATGTCTTAGGCGTTATAATGGTACTTTATGTTCTGGGCTCATGGACATCAATTGAGATGAGGTAGATGTACTCAAGCTGTGCCTTGTTGAAAAGATGCCTTAATTTGTTACAAGAAATTAAGTAAATCGCCCTTACTTTGTTACATTCAAATTATATATGAACTTTAAAAGACATGCGATTACCTATTTGGAAAACTGGAAAATCGCATAGAATAGGTAGTCTTTAATACTAAGAGGTGCACGACAGGTAGGAAAAACCACTCCATACAACAGGCAGAAAACAATAGTTTAACAATCAATTTGTTTACTGGAAAGCACAAGGTGCAATCCAAGAACCGACTTGTCTATTGTAGGATTAACATCGACGGTGAGTGCAACGATTTCTGCATAAATCGGGAAATAAAGACCAATTTATGGGACAATAGCCGTAAAAGGGGCAAGGGATTTTCCAATTGTGTTATTATCCCTGAACAGGACTCATTTACGGTTCTTGCATCTTTGCCAGAAAGCTCTGCGATAGGGGCGGGCTATGCCAAACCGAATCTTCCTCAAATTGCACATTAATTTGAGTTGAACCATCATTGGTTTGATACATTTCTATTTGGCTCTGCTCTTTCATCTTTTTTACTTCTGAGTCTTTCTCGATAGTAGATTGTATGTTTTTTGAACTGTTCTATTTTTTTGAACAGTTACCTATTCTGTGTGTACAGCTATTTCATTACCGCTTATTGTCGATTGATTTGTCAACTCCCCTGAAACACTTTTTGTTAATCAGTAATTTTATAATAAAAATGGTTCGGCCATTCCTAGACTGATCCGGTTTTAAATTTTTTGTCAAACATTATGATTTATTGTGGTTGAAATTGTGAAATGAAAGGTAGAACCTACTTCCGGTTTGGATTCTATCCATATTTCTCCCCCCAAAAACCCTACCGCTCTTTTGGCAATCGATAAGCCAATACCGGTACCGTCATCCCCATTTCTATTATGTAACCGTTGGAAAATGACGAACACTTTGTCGAAGAACCTTTCATCAATCCCTATACCGTTGTCTTTTATAGTGAATTTCCATAACTCTCCCTTATTTACAGCTTCAATGGTAATTACAGGGGGCACATTCTCCCTTGTATATTTTAAGGCGTTGTCCAATAAGCAATGAAATAGTTGGGAGACAGGAGCTTTGTAGGTTTCCAATTCAGGCAGTTTATCATAATTGACGACCGCCTTTTTTTCGTTGATCAAATCTCTTCTTAACAGTAAAAACTCTGAAACGATTTCATTCAGGTCTACGGATTCTTTCAGCTCTGTGGGCCTGTCGACTTCAGAATGGAGCTGCAGGTCAAGAATGATTTGCTTCATTCGATGGGCACCATCTGTAGCATAATGAATGTATTGGAGTCCTTTATCGTCCAGTTTATCAGCATGTTTCAGTTTCAGTTTTTCCATAAAACTGCTGACCATTCTCAAGGGTTCCTGCAGGTCGTGAGAAGCAACATATGCGTATTGCGCAAGTTCTTCATTTTTGGTCTGCAAAGCGATTTTGCTTTTTTCAAGTTCACTTTTCAACCTGATCTGTTCTTGTATATGGTTTTCGATCCCACCAAATATTTTGGGGATTAGAGCTGATGACAGATAACAGAGAAAAACAAGATTGGCACTAACCGCAACCCATTCATTAACAGAGCTCATATCAACATTGTGGCTAAAGTCTGTTAACTTGAAGTGTATGGCAAATCCAAAAAAGACAGAGATGAACAGTACAATATGACTCCACCAAAATGCATATTTGTTATCGAAAATAATAATGGAGTAGATACATGCTGCCAAAAAGTAGACCAAAACAGAACCAGAAGAAGGAGAAGTGAAAATATTTAGAATGGTGGCAAAAACAAATACAGTGAATGAGAAAATCAGCTTTCTCGTCGTTATTTTAACCCTAGGTGCAAATGCGATGAAGCACATGACACCAATAGTCGTAAAATGCAAAAGTGTTATGAACTCTTTGTTTTCATACGTAATCAAAAGCAGTGACGGAAGTAACGCAATTAAACAAAGAGGCAATAAAAACATCATTGTGGTTGAAAATAGCGTATTTCTCCAATAGCTTACGGTCTCTCCAGTCTCTGCAGAGGCGGGGTTGCAATTGTGGTTGATTTTTCTCTTGTAGGCGTTCCAAAGTGTCATCATCATTTTTTCGGTATTCCAAAATACAGAACAACCTTAACCAACAGTAGATTACCCCCAAATTTCTCCATCCATCGGCCATATGTTGGGTTGTCTCATTTTTTCTGTTTTAAAAATTTTATCCCCCCCATTCCATACCTGACTTGGATACACAAAGAATAGGGGGGATAAATATTTTTGTGCATCTAGGATGAATATAGTTTGATAACATAAAATTCAACAAAATATTATGAAGTGATTTAAACTTTTTTGGATCGAAAGATAGGGCTACGGACATTTGTGTTACCACACGCAAATACCATAGCCCTTGTACAAAGTACTCGACAAAGATACCATAGAAATGGAGATAGTCCCCAACATACCGCTTCCCAAGCGGGGCTTTGCCCCGACGGTCCCCTTGTGCGAGATCGTCAACGCGATACTCTACAAGATGAAGAGCGGGGTACAGTGGGAGCTCTTGCCCGTGGGGGCACTGTTCTCCCAAAAGGTCCTGAGCTGGCAGTCGGTCTACCACCACTATAGAAAGTGGAGCCTTTCGGGGACTTGGCTGGACTGCTGGACTGCATTTCTGAAGAGGCACAGGGCCGAACTTGACCTTTCCAGCGTGGACCTGGACGGGAGCCATACCCCAGCGATAAGGGGCGGTGCGGGTGTCGAATATCAGGGCAGGAAGAGGCGAAGGACCACCAACGCCCTTTACCTTACCGATAGGCAGGGGCTGCCCTTGGCAATGTCCGAGCCCGTGGCCGGCAACCATAACGACCTTTACGATATCGAGGTACAGTTCGAGGTGGTCACCGCTGCCCTTGAAAGGGCGGAGATCCCAATGGAGGGGCTCTTCCTCAATGCCGATGCGGGATTCGATTCGAAAGACTTCAGGGCCGCATGTGCATCAAGGGAGATCAATGCCAACATCTGCTTCAACAAACGTAACGGGAATACGGAGAGGAACGAATACTTTGATCAAAAACTATACGATGAAAGATATGCCGTGGAGCGAACCAATGCATGGATCGACAGCTTTCGCTCATTGCTCAACAGGTTCGATACCACAACGGAAAGCTGGAAAGGGTTCAACTATCTGGCTTTCATCGTAATTGCAATTAAAAGATTCATAAAGAAAAAGTTTAAATGAGTTCTATGTAAGAAAATAAAAACAAACAAGTGAAAACTATTGATTTAAAAAGTTCAATAGAAAAAAATGTTCCCAAATCAAACCATCTCAAATCCTGTGATGACATGGTTTCTGACCTCTGTCCCAACCCTTTGTGGATATGATATAGATAGTTTGAAGTTCCTGAAGGAATTCAGATGTAATTTCGCATGGCTAACCAATTTAATCCTTTTTGTTTATTGCGGTGTACAAGAATTAACTGATTTTGTTTGTTAAAGTAAACAAAATGGATTTTTTATTTGAGCAATTTCAGCAAAAGTTAAAACATACTTCCACCGATTTCGTTAGGTCGATTATGGATTAGATTCGTTGGGAAGCGAGGCTGATTGGTATAAAAGGAGCAAGAGGTATTGGAAAGACCACACTTTTGCTACAATATATCAAGTTGAACCTAAGCAGCTCCCTTGGACAGACGCTATATGTGAGCTTGGATGACATTTGGTTCAATCACCATTCCCTTATCGAATTGGTCCGCGATTTTGAACGTCAGGGGGGCAATATCTTTTTTTGGATGAGGTGCACAAATATTCCGGGTGGGCACAGGAACTAAAGAATATAAATGATAGTTACCCAAACCTAAAAATCGTTTTTACGGGATCCTCACTTCTTGAAATATTGAACGCTCGTGCCGATTTAAGTCGAAGAGCCGTGGTTTATACCATGCAAGGTTTTTCTTTCCGGGAATATATCGGGGTGGAATCGGGAACTCTCCTTAAACCATTGTCCCTTGATCAAATCTTGGAAAACCATATTGAAGTGACTCAACAAATCAATGACAAGATAAAGCCACTTCAATATTTCGATAGCTACCTTAAACATGGATATTATCCCTTTTATAGGGAAGGGCTCGACCTTTACGAAATACGCCTTGGGGAAGTAGTGAACATGATTCTGGAAATTGAATTGCCATTATTGCGAAACGTGGATATGGCCTATGTGACCAAAGTGAAACAGCTTTTGGTAATCATAGCGGAATCTGTTCCCTTTGTTCCGAATGTAAGCAAGTTGAGCGATAAGATTGGCATTAATAGAGCAACCTTATTGTCCTATCTAAACTATTTGGATGAAATCGGACTGACCTATAACCTTTATAAAGACCCTTATGGTATCAGCAAGCTCCAGAAACCTTCCAAGGTTTATCTGGAAAATACTAACTCAATCTTTTTACTGGCACGGAATAATGCTAACATAGGGAATCTTAGAGAAACTTTTTTCTCCAATCAATTGAGATATCGGCATACGCTTGGGTATACTGATTTAGGCGACTTTTTGGTTGATGGTCAATTCACCTTTGAGATTGGGGGCAAAGGGAAAAGCCATAAACAGATAAAGACAGTCGCGAACTCTTATGTCGTGGCCGATAACATATTGTATGGCTCCCAAAACAAAATACCGCTTTGGCTTTTCGGGTTTCTATATTAGTTAATTGTCAAAATTGAATGTGCCGGATGGTTGGGACCACTAAAATTGGAAAATTTGAGTATCCAATATCTGATCGTATTGATTAGAAAGTTAGGTTTTTGTGTTATGTTGGAGGATTTCTCAATATAATTTGGCAAGGATTATGTCACAGCCCACCATTATTTTAACCTATATAGATACGGCCCTCCCTTAACACCCTGCTTTTTTTTCTCGGTGTTTACCAAAACATCCATTTGGAATATACGCTTTCTAAAATTCCTTCTGTCCAGTTCAATATTTAAAATATCCTCATATAAGTTTTGAAGTTCCTGTAAGGTAAATTCCTTCGGAAGAAGTTCGCCAAGGATAAGCCTATGCTTTAAATTGTTCTGCACAAATGAATACGCTTCGTTGATTAGTTTTTCATGATCATACCCGAGATTTTTGGGAATATTGTCCACATCGAACCAATCAATGCTCGTAATATTGTCCCTTAGTGTCAAGGGATGGTTCTCAGGCTTTACCAAAGCATAAAAACACACTGTAATAACTCGCTTTAAAGGGTGCCTGTCCAAGGTAGTATAAGTCTTTACCTGTTCAAAGTGTATGTCCCTGAACCCTGTCAGGGAAAAAAGAACCTTAGCCGCACAGTCCTCAATGGTTTCATGTTCCTCCATTACGCCTCCAGGGACATGCCATTGGTTTTTAAAGTGTCCCAACGACCTTTTTATAAGCAAGATTTTTAGTTTGCCATCAACATATCCAAAAACCGTAATGTCGGCAGTGACGGAACATTCGAACGAATCCGGTTTTACTTGAATATCCTGGAGTTTTTCTTGAGTTTTCATTTTTTTGTCTAAAATTTTGGTATTTTCTCTGAATGGATAGCAAAAATTTATATATTTGAAACCATGTATAAAGTACACAGAATAAATTTTTCACCTGATTCAATACCTTGTCCAAAGAAAAAAAATAGCAATGGATAATCCCAAATATAAAGAATTGAAAGGCAAAGTTGTCGCAATAACAGGCGGTGGCGGTATTTTGTGCAGTACCCTGGCCAGAGCTTTTGCTGACCAAGGTGCAAAGGTCTGCGTTCTGGATTTGAATATGGAATCCGCCCAGACCGTTGCGGAAAAAATCATTGATGCCGGGGGCAATGCAATGGCCGTCAAAGTGGATGTGCTTGATCGAGAAAGCCTACAAGCTGCCAAAAAGGAGATTGCTGAAAAATTCGGTTTTTGCGATATTCTCGTCAATGGGGCAGGAGGAAACCATCCTTTGGGAACGACCAGTGAGCCCTATTTACTCAAGAAGGACTTGGAAAGGACAGCAGAGGATTTTAAAACATTCTTTGATTTGGATATGGAAGGGATTCAATTTGTGTTCAACTTAAACTTCATTGGAACCCTTTTGCCCACACAGATTTTTTCTAGGGAAATGGTCGGTCGCACAGGATGTAGCGTTCTGAATATCTCATCAATGAATGCCTTTACACCGCTTACAAAAATACCGGCCTATAGCGGGGCTAAGGCTGCCGTTTCGAATTTTACCCAATGGCTTGCGGTCCATTTTTCCAAAGTGGACATTAGGGTCAATGCTTTGGCGCCTGGCTTTTTTCTAACAGATCAGAACAGAAGCTTATTGACCAAAGACGATGGTGGGTTGACCCCAAGGGGTACCACGATAATCGATCAAACCCCCATGGGACGCTTTGGCGAACCGGAGGATTTGGTGGGCACCACTTTATGGTTGAGCAGTGAACAATCAAAATTTATAACAGGTATTGTGGTTCCCATCGATGGAGGGTTCAGTGCATTTAGCGGCGTTTAGGAAAAAGAAATCAAGAAGTAATAAAAATTCAATATTCATGGGATTAGAACAGACATGGCGATGGTACGGACCAAAAGACCCTGTTTCCCTTTTGGATATCAGGCAGGCGGGCGCAACTGGAATCGTAACGGCATTGCACCATATTCCAAATGGAGATGTTTGGCACACATCGGAAATAAACAAAAGAAAAAAAGAAGTAGAGGCTTCGGGACTTACTTGGTCTGTAGTGGAGAGCATACCCGTCCATGAGGATATTAAAAAAAGAAGGGGAAACTATAAAGAGTATATAGCGAATTACAAACAAAGCATTGAAAATCTTGGTTTATGTGGAATAGATACGGTGTGCTACAATTTTATGCCGATCTTGGATTGGACCCGGACCGATCTTTCCTATAAAATGCCGGATGGTTCCTTTGCACTTCGGTTTGATGCCATTGAATTTGCCGCATTTGAACTCTTTATATTGAATCGAGAAAAGGCTTTTGACCATTATTCCAAGGAAAGTGTTGAGCGCGCCAAGACGCAATTCGATATAATGGATGAGGATGCCAAGAACAGTTTGATTGAAAATATTATTGCCGGTCTGCCAGGTGCTGAGGAAGGCTATACGTTGGAGCAGTTTCAGCAGGCCTTGAACACCTACAATGAAATTGGGGATAAAGAACTTAGGGAAAACCTGTACAGCTTTATCAAGGAAATAGGGCCAACTGCGGAAAGATCCGGTGTTTTTTTGGCAATCCACCCGGATGACCCTCCATATCCCATTCTGGGGCTCCCAAGAGTGGTCAGTACTGAAGAAGATGCCAAAAAACTGCTTGAAGCCTATGACAGTCCCCACAACGGACTCTGTTTTTGTACAGGATCTTACGGGGTCAGGGCGGACAATGATTTGTTGGGCATGGCCGATCGTTTATCGGAAAAAATCAATTTTATACATTTAAGAAGTACCAAAAGAGATGCACTGGGCAATTTCCATGAAGCGGACCATTTGGATGGTGATGTGGATATGTATGGAGTGATGCATGCATTGCTTAAAGAACAGCTTATCCGCAAGAAGAAAAATGCAAAGAACCAACGCATGCCCATGCGGCCCGACCATGGGCACCAAATGTTGGACGATATCAGCAAGAAAACAAATCCCGGATATTCCGCGATAGGACGCTTACGGGGTCTTGCGGAATTAAGGGGACTCATGTACGGTATTGAAAAATCCTTACCCTAATGGCATTTATAAAAGACAGCTTTTTACTTGAAACCCCACAGGCGGAGGAATTATACCACAGCTTTGCGGAGGAAATGCCCATAATTGATTACCACAACCACTTGTCGCCCGAACATGTTGCCAGTGATCACCAGTTCAAAAATATCACTGAGGCCTGGTTGACGGATGACCACTATAAATGGAGGGCAATGCGAACTTTTGGCATTGATGAACAGTTCATTACAGGAGGCGCATCCGACGAAGAAAAGTTTCAAAAATGGGCCGAGACGGTTCCCTACACACTCAGAAATCCCTTATATCATTGGACACACTTGGAGCTGCAACGTTACTTTGGAATCGATGACCTGCTTACAAGCAGCAATGCTGGACGGATTTATCGGGATACCAAAGAGCAACTGCAAAAGAAAGGCCATAGTACAATTGGACTGTTGGAACAGTGCAACGTAGAGGTGATCTGTACCACGGATGACCCCACGGACACTTTAGCACATCATCGCAGCATGGCAAAGGAAGATGCTTCGCCTAAAATGCTACCGACCTTCCGACCAGATAAGGTATATGCTATTGAGGACAATAATGCCTACAGAACATATTTGGAAAGATTGGGTGAAGTCTCCGGAATCCAAATAAAATCCTATCAGGATTTGATCACGGCCCTAAAAAAAAGGATGGCATATTTCCATGAAAACGGTTGTCGTCTCTCTGACCATGGACTGGAACAGTTGTACCATTTTGAGATGAACAGCTATGGTATTGAGGCCATTTTTGCAAAGGTGATGAACGGTGTTCCTTTGGAAATCGAAGAAATTCAGTACTTTACCTTTGAAACATTGGTTCACCTTTGTCGGGAATACCATAAATTGGGATGGGTGCAGCAATTCCATTTGGGGGCACTTCGAAACACAAACAAAAGAAAATTGGGGTTGTTAGGACCCGATACAGGGTTTGATTCGATAGGCGATTTTCCGCAGGCCATAAACCTTGCCAAATTCTTGAACACCCTGGAAGGTACGGGACAGCTTGGCAAGACCATCCTATATAATCTTGACCCCGCTCTAAATGAAGTTTTTGCAACCATGGCAGGAAACTTCAATGATGGTAGTGTTCGGGGAAAGATACAAATGGGCTCGGGATGGTGGTACAACGATCAATTGGACGGCATGGAAAGGCAACTTAATGCAGTATCGAATATGGGGTTGCTCAGTTGTTTTGTGGGTATGCTCACCGATTCCCGGAGCTTTCTATCCTTTCCCAGGCACGAATATTTTAGGAGATTGTTGTGCAATATATTGGGGAATGATATAAAAAAGGGCCTAGTCCCCAATGACATCGAATACATAGGTAGCTTGGTTCAAGACATTTGCTATAGAAATGCCAAGGCCTATTTTAATTTAGGGTATAATCAAAAAATAGACATAACGGAATGAAAAAAGTAGTCACGTTCGGTGAGATCATGTTACGATTGGCCCCTCCGGGATTCCTAAGGTTCTCACAGACCAACAGTTTTGATGTGGTCTACGGGGGAGGAGAGTCCAATGTGGCGGTATCCCTTGCCAATTACGGCGTACCCGTGGATTTTGTGACGCGCCTACCAAAGAACGACATTGGGGAATGTGCCCTGATGGAAATGAGAAAGCGCGGGGTAGGTACGAACAATATTATTTTTGGAGGTGAGCGTTTGGGCATCTATTTCTTGGAGACCGGTGCCGTAAGCCGCGGTAGCAAGGTAATTTACGATAGAGCACATTCTGCCATGGCAGAGATAGCGCCTGGTATGGTGGATTGGGACAGTGTGTTCAAGGATGTGGAATGGTTTCACTGGACCGGAATTACCCCCGCCATATCACAGGGAGCGGCAGATGCCTGTATCGAGGCCGTGAAGATCGCAAAAAAACATGGGGTTACCATATCCACGGATTTAAACTACCGCGCCAAACTTTGGAAATACTGCGATGATGCAAAGAGGGAGGAGATCATGTCCGAACTGACCTCGTACTGCGATATTGTTCTGGGCAACGAAGAGGACGCAGAGAAGCATTTTGGCATCAAACCGGAAGGACTGGACATTACAAAACAAGGGGAACATGTTAAGGCTGAAGTATTTTTGTCCGTGTGTCAACAGATGATCAAACGATTTCCCAACGCCAAAAAGGTGATAACCACGCTACGGGGATCAATATCGGCATCGCACAATACATGGGCAGGAGTGTTGTATGATGGCAAGACCATGTTCAAATCGCCCCAGTATCAAATTACACATATTGTAGATCGGGTCGGCGGAGGGGATTCCTTTATGGGGGGATTGATTTATGGACTTTTGACCTATCCGAACGATAATCAAAAGGCATTGAACTTTGCCGTTGCGGCTTCTTGTTTAAAGCACACTATAAAAGGAGATGCCAATCTTGTGACAGTGGCCGAGGTAGAAAAATTAATGAGCGGGGATGCATCCGGAAGGGTGGCTCGCTAACAAAAGGTATAAAATGGCACAATTTTCAAGAATTGATGTAGTAAATACTATGAGGGACACCGGAATGGTGCCTCTTTTTTACCACCCCGATATCGAATTGGGCAAAAAGGTGCTCAAGGCTTGTTATGATGGCGGTGCCCGTTTGATGGAGTTCACGGCACGAGGCGATTTTGCCTTTGAGGTTTTTTCAGAATTGAACAAATATTCCCAGAAAGAACTTCCGGGGATGATCATGGGCGTTGGATCCATTACCGATGCGGCGGCGGCATCCCTGTATATGCAAATGGGAGCAAACTTTGTGGTAACCCCATCTTTAAGGGAAGATATCGCCATAGTTTGTAATCGCAGAAAAGTACTTTGGTCGCCGGGCTGTGGCTCTTTGACCGAAATCAATAAAGCCGAAGAATTAGGTTGTGAATTGATCAAGCTCTTTCCGGGGTCCACCTATGGGCCAGGGTTTGTAAAGGCCATCAAGGGACCCCAACCTTGGACAAGCATTATGCCAACAGGTGGGGTAAGCACAGAGGAATCAAACCTCAAAGCTTGGTTTGATGCAGGAGTAACCTGTTTGGGCATGGGTTCAAAATTGATTTCCAAAGATATTTTGGAAAGTAAAGATTTTGAAGGTTTACAGAAAAAAGTGGCAGACACCTTGAAATTGATAGCAACAATCAGAAGGGAAAAACAATGAAACACGTTCCCATCATTTTTTTATTGTGTGCTTTACTTTTCGCCACTAGTTGTGAAGAGGCCAGTAGCACAAAGACCATAAGGTTGGCCCATGGTTTGGATGTTAACCATTCCGTGCACAAGGCCATGGTTAAAATGGGGGAAGATCTTGACAGTGTTTCCAAGGGCAGACTTCGTGTAGAAATCTATCCCAATCAACAATTGGGCACCGAACGTGAAATTCTGGAGCTGATTCAACTGGGCAGTCTGGATATGACCAAGGTATCGGTTGCCACCTTGGAAAATTTTGCCCCGAAGACCAGGATACTGGGGCTCCCCTATCTTTTTGAGAGCAGGAAACACGCATTTGAGGTGCTGGATGGTCCTATTGGGCAAGCATTGTTGGACAATGCCGAACAATTTCGATTAAAAGGTCTGGGCTATTACGATGCCGGGTTTCGAAGTTTTTATACTGAACACGAGCCCATAACTGCCCCGGATGACCTAGAGGGGCTCAAGATCAGGGTAATGGAAAGTGTTACGGCCATAGATATGGTCAAAAGTCTTGGGGGTTCGCCCACGCCCATTTCATGGGGAGAGCTCTATACATCCCTGCAACAGGGCGTGGTGGACGGAGCGGAGAACAATCCCCCCAGTTTTTACCTTTCCAAGCATTATGAGGTGTGTCCCTATTATTCGTTGGACGAACATACCTTTTCCCCCGACGTCTTGATCGTTGGCACCCAATTTTGGGGTACCCTTTCGGAGCAGGAACAGGGATGGGTCCAAAAAGCAGTAAAAAAATCTTTGGCCCATCAGAGAAAATTGTGGGCCATATCGGAAGCCGAAGCACTGGAAAAAGTCCAGAAAGCAGGGGTAAAGATTTCGTATCCCGATAAGGAACCGTTTATCAAAATGACACGGGAAATGTACCGGCCGTATGAAGATGATGCAGCATTGAATAAAATGATACAACAAATCAAATCATTGGCAAAGTGATGGGACTCAAAAGGGCATTGGAAAACATTTTGGCACATTTACTGGTAGTACTGATGGGTCTGATGGTGCTGAATGTACTCTGGCAGGTGTTCAGTAGGTATGTTATAGGTGAACCAAGTGCCTTTACGGATGAACTCGCCCGGTTTCTTATGATTTGGTTGGGATTGTTGGGAGCTGCCTATGTATCGGCAAAGAATGGTCATGTGGCCATAGATGTACTGGCCAAACGTGCCAGTGCCAAAAATCAAAAACTATTGAAAAGGGTGGTATCAGGTTTCATCATACTGTTCTGTCTTGCGGCAATGGTAACGGGTGGCGGATGGTTGGTGTACACTACCTATGAACTCAAACAGCTTTCCCCTGCATTGGGCTTGCCCTTGGCATACGTATATATCGTGATTCCCTTGAGCGGACTGATAGTGGTCTATAACAAAGTTGTGGAAATAATAATGGATTGAGCCTTATGGATTACATACCCTTACTTGTTTTGATCATCAGTTTTGTGGGCCTTTTGGCCATAGGTACCCCTGTGGCGTGGAGTATAGCCATCTCCTCCATGTTGACTTTATTGGTCAGTGTTCCCTCCTTGCCGGCATTGGCGACCATATCACAGCGTATGGCCACAGGATTGGATAGTTTTGCACTGCTGGCCATTCCATTTTTTATTTTATCCGGAGAATTGATGAACCACGGAGGAATTGCCCACCGATTGATTGCCTTTGCCAAGACCTTGGTCGGGGCTTTGCCTGGGGGACTCGCTCTCATTAATATTATATCGGCCATGTTCATGGGCGCCATTGCAGGATCGGCCATGGCCTCCGCCTCGGCCATGGGGAGCATCCTAGGCCCTGAAATGGAAAAAGAAGGGTATGACAAGGGGTTTTCCGTATCTGTCAACATCACCTCGGCCACAACAGGATTGGTGATTCCCCCCAGCAACATTTTGATTGTGTATTCCTTGGCAAGTGGGGGTGCATCCATTGCCGCACTTTTCTTGGCCGGCTACATCCCCGGGCTGATCACGGGGCTGTTGTTGATGGTGGTTGCCATGCTGTGGGCCAAAAAGAAAGGGTATGGTACGGGACAACGGAGTTCCTTCAGGCAGGTTTTTAAAACTTTTGTTGATGCAGTTCCAAGCTTGTTCCTATTGGTTTTGGTCATCGGGGGTATCGTGGCGGGCATATTTACAGCTACCGAAGCTTCGGCCATTGCAGTGCTCTACAGTTTATTGTTGGGCTTTGTCTACAAACAGATAACGTTTAAAAAACTACCCAATATCTTTTTGAATGCCTCCGCCACTACGGCTGTTGTCATGCTGTTGATAGCAGCCTCTATGAGCATGTCGTGGGCGCTTTCCTTTGAGCATATCCCACAGGACATCAGTGCAGGGCTTTTGTCCATTACCGATAACAAGATTGCCCTATTACTCATCATAAACTTAATATTGTTGTTCGTGGGTATCTTTATGGACATTACCCCGGCCGTCCTCATTTTCACCCCGATATTTTTGCCTATCGTAACAAAATTGGGGATAGATCCGGTGCATTTTGGCATCATCATGATCTTGAACCTTTGCATTGGACTGTGCACGCCCCCTGTGGGCTCGGTACTCTTTGTAGGGGTAGGTGTGGCAAAAACATCCATTGAAAAAGTGATAAGGCCCCTGTTGCCCTTGTTTGCGGCCATGGTCTTGGCTCTGTTTCTGATTACGTATATTCCAGAGTTGACCTTGTGGTTGCCAGGTCTTTTTGGCCTTTAATTGATTTGTAACGTAAACGTTTGACTAATGACACATAAAATGAACAAATTAAAATTCGGAACATTGGCACTCCTGCTTTGTTGGGGATGTGCCAAAGCTCCCCAAGACGATGCGCCTTGGGTCGACCTATTCGACGGCACCCTCAACGGATGGACCCAAAAGGGCGGTGAGGCTAATTATACGGTAAAAGATGATATGATCGTGGGGTCCACGGTGCATGATACGCCCAATTCCTTTTTGACAACAGATGGGATGTACGATGATTTTATCTTGGAATTGGAATATAAAGTGGATCCTACCATGAATTCGGGAGTCCAAATACGAAGCAACAGCTTTCCGTATTATCAAAATGGAAGGGTGCACGGCTATCAGATTGAGATAGACCCATCGGACAGGGCATGGAGCGCTGGAATCTATGACGAAGGTCGTAGAGGTTGGCTCGTTAGCTTGGAAGATAATCCAGCCGCCCAAAAAGCCTTCAAACAAAACGATTGGAACCACTATCGCATCGAGGCCATCGGAGATACGATCCAAACCTGGATCAATGGGATACCAGCGGCCCATTTGATAGATGACAAAACGGCAAGCGGCTTTATTGCGCTTCAAGTACACAGCATTGGCAAAGATCAAAAGGAGGGAACGGAGATTGCCTGGAAGAACATCAAAATTTTGACCGATAGTCTTTCAAAATACAGTAAAGAAATGCCCTTGGAACCAGTAACGACCAAAAACCAGCTTACTGTTGATGAGGAAAAAAATGGATGGGAATTGTTATGGGACGGCAAGACCACCTTGGGATGGCGCGGTGCCCGTCTGGATGATTTTCCAGAGAAAGGATGGGAGATTAAGGATGGCGTATTGACCGTTCTCTCCTCTGGGGGTGAAGAATCGGCCGCCGGTGGCGATATTGTGACCACTGAGCTGTATGGGGATTTCGAGCTCAAAGTGGATTTTAAATTGACCGAGGGTGCCAACAGTGGCATCAAATACTATGTGGACACCGATTTGAACAAGGGTCCGGGCTCTTCCATCGGACTGGAATATCAAATTTTGGATGATGAACGACATCCAGATGCCAAACTGGGCAACCATGAAGGTAGCCGTACAGTTGCTTCTTTATATGACCTTATACAGGCAGATGCCAATAAGCCCATTAATCCTATTGGAGAGTGGAACACGGCCCGTATAGTTTCAAAAGACGACCATGTGGAGCATTGGCTCAATGGCACAAAAGTCTTGGAATACGAGCGAAAAAGCGAAGCATATCGCAAACTGGTCTCCGAAAGCAAGTATGTAAAATGGCCCAATTTTGGGGAGGTCGATAGAGGTCACATATTGTTACAGGATCATGGAGATCGTGTAAGCTTTAAGAACATCAAGATAAAACCTATTAAAAAGCCGTAAACCATGACTACAAGACGCGATTTCATAAAAAAAACAACTACAGGTACCGCTGCTGTTACCTTGGGCGCTACAGTATTTCCCTCTTGGGCCAATGCCCGAATTCTGGGAGCCAACGATCATATCAATTGTGCGGTAATAGGTGTAAGGAGCCGAGCCAAGGCACATGTGTTGGCGATTCACCAAGATGTCAACGCCAAAATTTTATACAGTTGTGATGTGGACGATACCATTCTGGAAGAACACAATGTTTGGTGCCAAGAACGCATAGGATATGTACCGAAGGTAGAAAAGGATTTCCGTAAGATTTTGGAGGATAAGGATGTGGATGCCATCTTTATTGCCACGCCCGAACATTGGCATGCTCCCATGGCCATTATGGGCCTACAGGCGGGAAAGCACGTTTATGTGGAGAAGCCTTGTAGCCATAACCCTTATGAAAATGATCTGTTGGTCGCGGCCCAAAAAAAGTATGGAAAAAAAGTTCAGATGGGCAACCAACAGCGATCGGCCAAGACTTCGATTTCGGCAGTGGAAGACATCAAAAAAGGTGTGATCGGAGAGGTTTTCAAAGGGGAGGCCTACTATTCCAATAACCGCGGTTCCATTGGGCACGGAAAGACGATTGAAGTACCCCAGACCTTAAACTGGGATATGTGGCAAGGTCCTGCGCCTCGTGAAAATTATCGGGATAACATCCACCCTTATAACTGGCACTGGTTCCGGAATTGGGGCACGGGAGAAATCCATAACAACGGTACCCACGAGATTGATATTTGCCGCTGGGCACTTGGCGTGGATCTGCCCGAAACAGTAACAGCGTTTGGGGGAAAGTACACTTATGATGATGACTGGGAATTCCCCGACAATCAGCAAGTGACCTATACATTCCCAGGGGATAAATTCATTACATGGACCTCCCACAGCCGCGGTATAATGAAACCGGAGCGACCTGGACGGGGAATCACTATTTATGGAAGCAAAGGTGTGATTGAACTGAGTAGAAATTTTTACAAGTTGTACGATCTTGGAGGTAACCCGATTAAAATTGAATTTGAAAAAGAACTCAGTGCTACCACCAACACCCAAGGCATCGGAGGACTGGATGTGGATCATGTGTCCAACTTCTTCAATGCTATCCGAAAAGATAATTCCCTAAATTCTGATATAAGGGATGCAAGCGTTTCCACCATGCTCTGCCACTTGGGAAATATGGCCCACGACGCCGGGCATACCATCGAAATAAACACCCAAACAGGCAAGGTATTAAACAGTGAAAAAGCCATGCAAAGCTGGAAAAGGGAGTACGAAAAAGGCTGGGAACCTAAACTTTAAGTAGTATGAAGCGTCGAGACTTTATGGTTAAAGGTAGTTTGGCCGGTTCCGCAGTCTTATATGCTCCAACCGTACTAGGGTATGGCTCTCCCAGTGCAAATGAAACCATCAATATTGGGGTAATTGGAACAGGGGACCGTGGTGGTGGACTTATCCCTTTCATCAACCAGATTCCCAATATGCGGGTAGTCGCCTGTTGTGACGTCATTCCCTTTAGGCTTAGCTCGGGGCTTTCAAAAGTAGAAGGCAAGGCGAAAGGATATTCTGACTACAAAAGAATGTTGGAAGATAAGGATGTAGATGCCGTTTTGGTAGCGACCCCTTTCAGTACACATTCTAAAATTGTTGTCGATGCTTTACAGGCAGGAAAGCATGTGTACGGCGAAAAGACCATGGCAAAAGGATATGAAGGGATAAAGGAATTGGTAGCGGCGGCCGATGCATCCAAGAACATATTTCAAGCAGGTCACCAATACCATAGCTCCCGTTTATATTCGCATGTCGTGGAGGAAATCAAAAACGGGAAAATTGGCAAGATAACAGCTTTTGAGTGCCAATGGAACCGAAATGGCAATTGGCGGCGTCCTGTACCCGACCCAAAATGGGAGCGCATGATCAACTGGCGAATGTACCGGGAATATTCAGGTGGGCTTTTGGCTGAACTTTGTTCGCACCAGTTGGATTTTGCCAATTGGGTAATGGATGCCATACCCGAAAAGGTCATGGGTATAGGGGGCATCGATTACTGGAAAGATGGTAGGGAAACCTATGACAATATCCATCTTATCTACAGTTATCCCGAAGGGGTACGGGCATCATTTACCTGCCTTACCAGTAACGCCATGGGCGATTACAAGGTCAAGGTAATGGGGGATAAGGGAACCTATATTTTGGATTATGTCAAGGCTTGGTACTATCCCGAAGGGAGCTACGAAAAAGAGATTGGTGAGGTCGATGGTGTTTCGGGGGCCACTTTAAATTGGGACCAAGGCAAGGGTATACCCATAAAGTTTGATCATGAGGACCCTAGCAAACAGGCTTTGATTGATTTCAGAGACAATATCGTAAACAATACATTGCCCGTTTCCAATGCTAAAACAGGTGCCATGGCCGCAGCTTGTGTGCAAATGGGATTGGATGCCATGTATGATGATAAAATTGTGGTAAGTCCACGGATTTGATCTTATGCTTCGTTCACCTGACCATTTCGTGTTCTGGGCAGTCCAACCGTATCTCAGATTCGGCAAGTTTTGTTTTTAATAAATTACAATAATGATTTCCATTTTCGCCATTGTAAAAGGAGCAGGTAAAACACATCCGTTGAATGGTAATGACACCGGACTTGTTTAGGTCATAAATCAATTTCAGCAACCCGTTAAGCATTGTTGTTTTCTGTTCTTGTGTTAGTTTTTCAATTGGTTGTTGGATGGAAGAAGCAAAAAAAGACGCTTTTTTGGCAATATTTTTTCCTTCGGCCGTAAGTGAAAGGGAATAGCTTCTTGTGTCGGCGGGATCTTTTTCTTTGGTAACCAATGCTTTGGAAAGCAAAACCCTGACACTATCGCTAATGGTGGCCTTTGTCATATTAAACTCGTTTGCCAAATATCCCACTTTACATTTTTCCAAGGAATGGAAAGAGATGAATATCAAAATCTGAATTTGTATCGGGCTTAATGAGCTTTCTTTACTTTCGTTCCAAAGCAATACCCTGAATGCTTCCGAAATACGTTCCAAAGCAACCACGATTCGGCTCTCTATTTTGTGGTTTTGTTCGTTTAAATTGAATGATGGATATTCCATAGTGTTATATTTTGGCCGCATAGACCCAAGCTTTTTTTCCTGATTCAAAAGTTTCAAGTATTCTATGGTATTCACTTACTTCATACTTGTCGGTTTCAGCAAGCTCGGTATCCGTAATTTCAAATAAAGTTCCTTCTATAGCATCACTTTCATTATCGGATTTAACGGCAATTGGGTGATAATCTAGCTGACTTTTAACAAGGACTGTTGGATCTGTAATTTGTTTTTTTTCAGTTGTATACCCAATCAATCTATCTCGCTCTCCTTTTAAGGTTCGACCGTAATTTTCAATCTGTACGTTCTCTAACTGTAAGGTACCGTAAGAGAATAATAAATGTGTTTTCTCTTTCATTTACAATTTTCCATTTCAACGATCGAATACCCCTTTTGTTTAATCTCGGATTCCCATTGGGGCCGTACTGTTTCCATGTGGCAGAACCTACACTCTTTTGATGTTAAAGCTTGTCCCTCTTGGGTTTTGGTCTTTAAATATTCTTTACCATAACCGTAGATTAAGGCTGTATCCCTAATTTCTTCAGGAGCGATAATGTCAAAGTGCATAACGCTACCGTCTTTTTTGGTTACATAGGTGTCCCAGACTGCTACTTTCATTTTAGTTTTTTTTTGATAAAAGGAAAGCCCTGTAAAGATAGGAATCCTTACTTTACAGGGCAAAAAATATTAGTTGACTTTATAGGGTAGCGACAGGTCGCCACTTGCTACTGAATATACTTTGTAAACACCGAGCATTGGCTTGTTTTTCCCACCTTCTCCGCCCGTATTGACTTGCATAAAGGCTGCAATCCCATCATAGGAAAAATCCGTTTTGTTGTTCATTCGATAATCGGGAACAACCACTCGTATTGTATTCCTGTCCGTAATGACTTGAAAACCCGGTGAGTCCATGTACATGGGCATTCCGGGATTGGTTGGTGGTAAAACCACACCTGTGTCCTTTGGGTCAAATTGCTTTACGGCCAAACCACCTTCCACACGCTTGTCTTGTGTCAAGACCACCCAATGCGGATGCCAAACAATACCGTCATTGACAAAATTTCGGTCAGCATTTTCATCCCAAAGTGGCGTGTCATCAAAGTCGGGGTGTGAGGTCAAGGCAAGTGCCACAATGCCTTCGGTATCGCCAAAGCCAACATCGGTAGATTTTAAAGTAGTTGGGAATACGTAGCCTAAAACAGGTGCTCCGTTCATTTGACCTGCTGGTGCCGGTGTTGTTTTACCAGCCGTTCCTTTTACGGTAATTTCCCAAATGGTGGCCGCAAGGTCATCTTGGTGCTTTACGTTCACATTTTTAATTTGAAAATCTTCGTTGTTGTAATCTTCGCACTTGTTGCAAGCATATGTTTTAACTGTTAAAAGGGAAAGTCCGAGAAGAAAATATACTTGTTTCATTTTTATGGAATTTAATTGGTTAAAAGTTAGGAGTCGCATAATAAATTAGGACTCCTAACTTATTAGTTTAAATTTTTTAGCCTTTTACGTCGGCTACAGATGCACCATAATTGATGTGCAATACATTCCCATTTGGTGTTAACAAAGCTGGAACAGAGTTTACTCCTGCTTTTTCTGCTTCTGTAATTCGGTCGCGGTCTTCGCCAATATGAACGAGTTCAACATTTTCCGCGCCAATTAGATTTACGATTTCGTGTTCTGCACTCACGCATACTGGACATCCAGCATGATAGAAAATTGATTTAGCCATTTGATAAAGGTTTAAATTGTGTTTTGGCACTATTGCCTATGCAAATATAGTAAGGAATCCTAACTGTTTAAAATTTTCAAGGATTTATTTTTGGTCACCCCCTATATTTCACAAAAGTCAAAATCGGAAAAAGTGGATTGAAAAAAGCCTTTAGAAAGGGCTTAAACAGGTTTTTCCTGCTGTTCAGGGTGTTCATTAATTTCTATTTGGCATAGACGTTGGCAATTTCCGGGTGGATCCGGCTATTCTCCCTACACTTTGGGATGCCGTAATTTCGGATACATTGTTAGCATATATTTTTTATCCGCTGGTTAGAAATTCGGTTACTACCGACCTTTTTTCAGATTCCATTTCGCAGGTCCAACTATCAATCCACCATCTTCCATTTTCGTAATGTAGTTGAATGCTGTTCAGTCCTCTTATATTAGACTCCGTTTTTGGGTCGGTCCGTATTTCAAATGCGCTCCAAACCTGTGCAATATTTCCATATTTGCTGACTTTTCTTTTAAGTTCCTTTTCGTAAAAATCCTCTTTCGGTGATAATCCTATTGGAATATATTCCGCTTCAAGCGTATGGGATTCTGCACTTCCGTTATTATCCAGTCTTGTTATAACAGCATTTTTTGAATGAATATACCTGTCTCTTTCAAATTCCCATGGCTCACTACTAGAGCCTGAAACAACATCGTAATAAGCATTCATTATTGCTTCTATCGATTTTACGTCCTTTGCGTATTTTTCTTCGATTGTTTGTCCTGAAATTGAATTAAGCGTAAAAATTACGCTGGTTAAGGTTATAATAATTTTGTTCATAGGCTTGGTTTTGATTTTTTGCCGGCGCCCTGCTAAACGCAGTGACCTTCTGGGCTTTAAATTAGGTGAATTTATTCACAAATAATTTAAAAGACATTAAGAACGTTGCCAAATTGCCTTTAGGTGCCGTTGGCACCGGTTTTTGCTGTTTTCACCAGTGGGGACGAGGTCTTTCCGTCCCGACGGTTTCGCCTGTGAATATTTGCCTGTCCCGATGGCTATCGGGATTAAGAAGCAGGCAAGTACAAGCAATTACTTGTAGCCATTGCGCCGGTTCCGCAAGTTGGCGAAAAAAGTCGTTGTTGAACATTGCCGAAATGGGAATGGACCGTAACCCTGAGGTATGCAGGGAAAAAGGGGGTATCGGTAAAAGTTGTTCGTGAGTTACCGGTTGAGCGAACCCATCCGGTAACATTTTCTACAGACGTTGGCAGGGGCCCTCGTTTTGTGAGAACGGCCGAAAAGGCCCCGGACAAACTGTTCTTTGCCCTTGTTGGGACACCCAAAATCGAGGTTGCAAAGATTGGATTGAAAACAAAAAGCCCTAAAAAGGACTTATCACAGGTCTTTTCCCACTGTTCAATGGCCGGTGTAACGGTTACCATTGTTGGCATTCGTAATTCTATTCTGTATTTCCCCATATTTGAAGACTGTATTAATAGTTAATGTATTGGAAATATTTTCAAGTGGGTTTTTGTCAAGCAACACCATATTGGCATACTTTCCTTCTTCAATTGTACCATAATCTTTATCCATCTTTAGCATTTTAGCTGCATTTAGAGTGGCGCATTTAATTATGTTAAGTGGGTCCATGTCACCGTCTTGATAAATCTGCATTTCCTCATGCACACCAAGTCCAGATGCATTGTATAAATTGGGAGATCCTTTATCGGTTCCTACAACTATAGTAATACCCAATGAATCCAACTTTCGAAAGTCGGCGTGCGAGGGCATTTTATGATCTTTCCATTGTTCTAAAGTCAAATTGTAATAATTTTTAACTATCCCCAGGGCAATTTCCTTGTGCTGCCCGGCCTCTTTTTTTAAGATTTCTTTTTCTTTGTCGAATACCGCCCAATGTTCAGATTCCAATAATTCTGGATTAAGAGGGTAAGTCGTATAGGCCTTTCCAAGCATTGCGGTTGTAACCCAATAGATGTTTTGATCTTTTATTTTTTGAACAAGTTCCAGATCGCTCTCCCAATCTAAGGAAGGGTTTACATAGTGCATGATGGCATCGGCCTTGTGTTCAACGGACATTTCCAATTCTATCCTATCACTTATGTGAGTCACTAGCATTAAATTGTGCCTGTTTGCTTCCTGTCTCAACCTTTTTATTAACTCGGGCTTAATCCGTTCAATAAAAGGCGGTCTAGGGCCATCTTCAATCATTACTTTCAATGCTATAGCTCCGTTGGCCTTTGCGTCCTCCACAATTTTTGGGATTTCAGCCGGAGAGGTAATTCTATGGATATTTTCACCTTCTATTCCTCCATTCCCTCTAGGGTGGCCCCCAGGAACTGTGATGAAGGGGCTAGACCATCGTAGCGTAGGTCCAGATATAGTATTTGTCCGAATTAGTGAATCGTATTTTCGGACCACGGGATAAGTCATATATCTACCAGCAGGTATAAAGACATTGGTTACCCCAAAGTGTATCAAATGCTTAAACTGACGGGGAATATCATCAGAAAGATGAAAATGGTTGTCGAAAAGGCCTGGGATGACATATTTACCTGTGCCATCAATAATAGAATCTGCATTTATTCCAACCGGACCTCTAGTAATCCTGGATATTTTTTCATCCTTAATGGAAATTGTAGCGTTGGGCGCGGCGTCTGCTCCGCTTCCATCAATGAGGGTAACATTGGTAATGGCATAATCAGCAATACCCTGTATATTTTCTGTGGAATTGTTTTTGCAGGAAAATATCGTTAAGAAAATAAGCAAAGAAAATATTTTATTTGACATAATTATTTAGTTTCTGAATGCCAACTAGATTATATGCTGAATTATTATGTGCCCAAACCGACAATTGGGTTGGCCATCCCCAAGTTTTGTAATTTTTGGTTCGGTATAGCTTTCTTACGGTTCAATAAATCCTTTTGGTGCATAAAAGCTTAAATGTAAGTATTTTACAGAAAATTTGTGTGGTACAAAAGGGAAGGGGACATGTTCAGGTGAAATAAAACCCGATGTATTCTTTACCCTCTCCATCGAGCGGTCTATTGAAAAAAGTGGGTCCAGTTCCTTTTTAAAATCACCGATGGGGATGAAAATTCAAGTAAATGGATTGAAATAAATATAAGGCGGAACATTTGTATTTAATTCGTTGCCAGCAATGTAACTGTATGCACTTTATTTTTTTAACCAATTTTGTTATGTAGTACTTACCTTGATCCACTTCCATCAGTTATGTATGTTTTTGGCCGATTGTCGAATGGATTGGGTTTAAAACTGTACAGATAGGGAGCTTTATGGGAGTTTCCAGAAAACCTTTTTTCATGGCGCAACAAGGTATTTGCACTCAACATTTTTCGTTGGAAACCGCTACGATTAAAGGAGGTGCCGGTAATGGCCTCATATACCTGTTGCAGTTCCTTCATGGTAAATTTTTTGGGCAGCAAGTTCATGCCCAGAAGTTTTTTGTCCAGATTTTCTCGGAGGGTTTCAAGTGCTTTTTCGATAATTTGTTGGTGGTCCATCATCAGGGGTGGCAGCTCATCTAACGAATACCAATCGATTCCATCGGATAATGGATCTGGTTTGGGTATTACTTTTTCAAAGTTAATCAGGGCATAATAGGCAACGGTGATAAACCGATCCAATAACCAACTATGAGATGTTATGTCCAGCCCATTCATTTTCAAAATCCGTTTCATGGGCTCGGGGTCAAACCTTTTCATATCGCCAAAGGTCCGAAATTGCTCCAAATAGATGTTCTTGAGCCCTGTCCTCTCGCTCACCCCTTTTTCAACCGCGTCTTCCAAACTCTCATTGCGTCCAACAAAACCGCCGGGAAGCGCATAAAGACCAGTATTTCGATATTCCAGTACAAGTATTTTCAATTTTTTGCCGTTAAAACCAAAAATAACTGAATCAAATGCCAGGTTTGGAATGTAGTCTTCTTTGGTAAGGATTTGTTTTTTTTGGGCCAAAATGTAAATTTTTTCTAAATAAAGTATATTTTCTCGTAAAAACAAAGTACTATTGTAACAATATGTAACAATAGAAAAACTAGATATAATGAAAAAGCGACTACTTTCCGTGGCGTTGGTTCTCTTTGTAATGTCGGAACTGGCCTCACAACAGAAAAATGCCTTTCCTGTTCAAGCCAAACTCAAGAATGGTATTATTGAAGGGCTTTACGATACTCATACGGGTATCCAAAAATATTTTGGGATACCTTTTGCAAAACCGCCGATTGGTGAATTGCGGTGGAAGGCCCCTCAGCCCTTGGACCCTTGGGAGGGTGTGGTAGAGACTAAGCGTTTTGGTCCAAGACCTGTGCAAGCCATGGTATTCGGCGATATGAAATCCCGCTCCAACGGGGTAAGTGAAGATTGTCTTTACCTTAACGTTTGGACACCAGCCAAGCGTAACGATAAAAACCTTCCTGTTCTGGTATACTTTTACGGGGGCGGAAACGTCGCGGGGGATGCATCGGAATATCGTTATGACGGTGAAAGTATGGCGAAAAAGGGCATTGTGGTCGTAACCACTAATTATCGCCTGAATATTTTTGGGAATCTGGCTCATCCAGAGTTGTCCGCCGAGGCTCCTTACAGGGCATCGGGAAATTATGGACAGTTAGATCAAAATATGGCCCTTCAATGGGTACAGGAAAACATAGCTGCCTTTGGCGGAGACCCAGATCAGGTGACCATAGCTGGGGAATCTGCTGGATCCATTGGGGTTAGTGTACAGATGGCATCCCCATTGTCCAAAGACCTGATCGCAGGGGCTATTGGGGAAAGCGGAGCTGCCATTCCACCGACTATGGCACCAATTCCTTTGGCAGAGGCGGAAAAGCAGGGCGTTCAATTTTTGGAAAATGCTGGTATCGAGAACATTTCCCAATTGAGAAAATTGAGCACACGCGACCTGTACGAGATTTATAATGAATCCAAGAAGTTTGGCTTTCCTATGGTTATTGACGGGTATTTACTTACCAAGTCCTTGCCCGAAACCTTTGCCTCACGGGAACAGGCACAGGTTCCACTATTGGTGGGATGGAATTCTGCCGAGATACCTGGTATGGCCTTTACACAGGGCCCCATTACAAAAGAGGTGTTCGTAGCCAAAGTGAAGGAGGCCTATCCAAAGAATTATCAAACTGTTTTGGACCTGTATCCACATGGTACACAAGAAGAACTTCAATGGGCTGCAACCAACCTTGCTTCCGATCGTTTTATAGCCTATAGCACATGGAAGTGGTTCGACTTGCACCGCAAGAACTCCGATCAACCCGTATATCGCTATCTATACAGTAAAATAAGGCCCCCATTGAAGGATAAAAACCTGGTATCTGGATTGGCGGGCGGTACGGTGGAAAAAAATTCCAATGCCCCACAAATGCCCAAGCCCATCGGCGCGCCACATGCGGCTGAAATCGAATACGCTATGGGCAATCTACACCTTGTGGATGATTATGCCTGGACCGCCGAGGATTACAGGGCTTCCAAAACCATGCAGCAGTTTTTTGCCAACTTTATCAAGAGTGGAAACCCCAATGGTGAAGACTTGCCCAATTGGGAAGCCGTAGGGCCAAAAGAAAATGAACCCGCCGTAATGATCATAGATACGGAGAGCAAATTGACCAAGGCCGTGGATGATGCGCGGTACGAGTTTTTGGACAAGGATTACGAAAATTAATCCCATTCGTCGGTAAAACAGCGATAAGGCACCTTTGTTGTCCTGCGTCTTTACTACAGGGGGCAATGTCTTTTTGGCATTGTCCCCTGTTCCCATTATGGGTGCAATATCGAAAACAGGCCTGCAATTTAGGCAGGTCACAGTTAATTGAGAATCGTATTTTGTTGGTCATCAACATATTCCAAGATGTCGCCCGGTTGACAGTCCAATACACTGCAAATCGATTCCAGGGTACTGAACCTAATTGCTTTGGCCTTGCCCGTTTTGAGTATTGAAAGATTTGCCAGTGTCAAGCCTACTTTCTCGGAAAGTTCATTTAAGGACATCTTCCTCTTGGCCATTACTACATCCAAATTTACTATAATAGCCATAGGTTAAACGGTTAGATCATTTTCAGATTTGATATTCAAACCGTTTCGAAAGAGCTTGAGCAAGACTGCGGCAAATACTGCGGCTATAAACGGAACGGCAACCAATATCAACCCCATTAATATAACGCCTGGCGCATCGTCGACCTCCCCCACGTAATATATATAGGGCATTCCTCCAGTAAACATCAAACTTATTGTAAAGGCACTCGACTTTATTTTATTCAAGGCCTTGATCGATGCATTAGAAAATGCCTCGTTCCTATCAATAAAAAGCAATAGTCTGTGGGCCTGGTAGAGGGCATACAGAAAAGGAATTTCAGTAGCACATATTCCCAGTAAAATTGGCCTAAATATCCCTACGCTATCGGAGGTAATGGATACATACAATAAAAAGCCAAACAGACAGATTGCTGCAATGGCCAAAAATATAACAACAAATTTTAGTAAGAGGGTGGAGCCCCGATCTGTAATTTGTGATTTGATGTTTTTCATTTCTCTTAAGTTTAGATTTCAGGGGCAAATAAAATAAAATTTATTGAAAAACAATAAAAAATTATCGAATAAATTAAAATTTATTGCTAATTGAAATTCAATAAGGCCATTTTATCAAATGGAAAGGAATGGCTATTTATAGGGACTGTGACCTTAGCTTGTTTCGGCCTATGGGTTTAAGGTCATTTCGTTGGGCTTCCAAACAAACACCTTTGGAAGAGTGTTCCTTTTTACCGGGGCGTCCCTGGCTAATTCACCTAAGGTCCCTAGTGGACTCTCTGGTCAATAAGCAAAGTATGGCGGATCCAAATTCAATAAGCATTGAAAATCTGTCAGTTTTGTTAAGAAATTTTTAAGAACTCCTGTCATTATTTTCATTTTTTCAACAATGAAAACAGTTTTAAATTGACAGTTTGACATTTTAAAAACCATTCTTGTAAGAATAATTCATGATTCATGGTTTGGAATACATTTTGGCTGATTATCAATCGGTATGTTCCAATAGTTTAACATTTAAAAAGTTTTAGATTATGGAGAAGAAACCGGTCAAAGTTAGATTAGTAGGTAGAAATGGAAGAAATTACAACATCCAATTTCCCTATCTACATATACCCGTTACAGTGAATGAAACCCTTTATCGTAGAATGTTGAAAAGTTCAGATTATCAATTTGATAGTGGTGTGGAGAAGTTTAAAGAGCAGGGTGTTTCCAATTGAACTAAGTTTATGCCTATTGGTTGGCATAGGCGAATAATTTGAAGATGGTGTTTCGACCTTCGGACTTGAATCGGTTCCATGTCGCTTGGACAGAACCGATGTTGTGCATGGCAAATCTATTGTCTTTGCTGCCATCTAGGAATGTTTAAAGCGTTGAAAAACACTTTCTTTTTTAATCGGTCAAAGTATGCACTACTATTTATTCTTGTTTAATTGATAAAAAAAGCTGCTCCAAAAGGCGAAAAAATGTTGTTTCCTTTTGGGCAGCTCCTATTGTTCACAATATGTTATACCATGTTTGTTTGGTTTGAAATTACATTTTCATCCTCATAAACAATTCATGGGTATTGTTGTCCAATCCGTCAATGGGGTTTTGGATGGAGGTCTCATAGGCATAGCCCAGATTGAAGCCGTTGCTGATGTTGAAGAGGAACAGTCCGCTGATGCTTTCATCGTACCTATAGCTGGCCCCGAACTCAAAGCGTTCCCCTAAGTCCAGGATGCCGGTCAGTTCCACCGAAATGGGGGAGGCATCCACGTAGCGCAACATCCCCATGGTCTTCAGGTCCAAGGTTTTGCCCAAGAGAAAGGTATATCCCCCGCTGAGGTAGGCGTGCATGCGGTCGGTTCCCAAATAGGCATTTCCATCGCGTTCCTGCAAGCGATCCGGGGTCAGCAGCTTGGGAGCGGACAGGGATGCAAAATACCTATCGTGCTTCAAATAGACCCCGGCCCCGACATTGGGGTTGAAACGGCTATCGTAGTCCATCAGGGTGCCATCCTGGCCAACCCCATAGGTGACAAGGCCATTGGTGTTGGCATCATAGGAGTTGGCACTCCCCTTGATCCCGAAGTAGAGCAAATGGTCCGCGTCCAGTTGGATGTTGTACGACACATCGATGGCCATCCATGTCTGTTGCTCGATAAAGGTCCTGTCATTGAGGATGGACACGCCAATCCCCACGTTGCTGCCCACGGGCATGCCGAAAATGGCACTTTGGCTCTCGGGGGCACCTTCAACGCCCGCCCATTGGCTCCTGACGCCCAAGGAGAGCTCGGCAGCCTCCGAGCTTCCGGCAAAGGCGGGGTTGTAGATGTTCATGTTGTAGCGGTAAAAGGTATAGTTGGGGTCCTGCTGTGCGCTTACCGAGAGGGAAAGCACAAGGAACAGGGCCAGTAATTGTATGTTATTGAATAGTCTCATCGTTTTTGTATGGTGTTTTTTGTTCTGTTGGTATTAATAGTTGATGAA
>NZ_JBSXNR010000013.1:0-27273 GCF_056857735.1 Flagellimonas sp. L-11 | reverse complement strand
TTTTGAACAACAAGGAAATATTTAATGGAGGTTACCTTCCTTGTGATGGTCCAGGTTTTGGATATAGATCAGTCAACTAATGCATGCTAACCTCTAATAAGAAGCATCTGTTTTTCCAATTTCTTCAATTCGGGATGTCTGCCCAAAATAATTGACCACCCCATTGTATACCAAAAAGTTAAATCATTTTCCTCATAAAAGGTAACTTATTCAGAAATGGGGAATATCATACTGGTTGAAACGCCAGACCAAGCATACCCCCTTCGCCGTAAAAAGTTAAGCATCGCAAAAACGTTGGCAATTGTTTGAAAAACAAACTTCTAAGATAAAAATGGCCGTGATTCAAAAATTCCGTATCAGAGGTTCTCTGTATCCGTACTTTCCAACAAAACAATCTAAAAATATGCTTATTCGAACAACTAATTGGTATATAAATAAACCGACTGGCGAGCAAGAGAATACCGACCCATCTTTTTATAATAAATTCCTTAACCAAATATCATCATAACAGGTTTGAAAAAGGGCTTTCCTGCACTACAAACAGGACAATTGTATTCTTCTGGCAATTCATCAAATTGGGTATTGGGCGCTATATTGGATTTGGGGTCTCCAATATCTTCATCATACACCGTTAAACAGTTCTGACATTGGTGGACCGTATGTTGCACTTGTTCCTTTTTTGTTGTTTTTTTTGTAGCTGTGGTTTTTTCTTGGCCAAGCTGTTGAAAGTATTCCTTGCTCAATTCAATCAAAAGATTGGGCAATTCTTTTTTATCCACATCTTGGGCGTAAACCAAATACTGCCTTGTGTTGGGGTCAAAATCTTTAAAATAACAAACATTATAGGTCGGTCTTACCCGATAATCCAATCCTATCTGGGTCGATGGATTCCTCTCAATGACTATGGATGAAAAATGGGAACGCTTACCTACATCCTTGCTTATGCCAAAGGTAAGTCCATAAGTACTGATGTCGTTCTGGTCAAAATTGGTTACCAAATACTGTTTAAGTTCCAATGCTTCCTGATCGTCCACGGGCAAATGCCAGTTCATTTCCAATTGGGAGTGCCGTACATTGATTCCCCTTTGGCCAAGGAATCTTTCCAGTTCGGGTCGACTTTCTTTGGAAATTCCCTTTACAATGAACGATTTCCATGGTGTGATGCATATTTTTCCGATGCTGTTGTCCAGACAGAATCCGCAAAATTCCTTTAAAAACTGAAGGTCATAACGATTGTTGCGCCAATAGAGGCCCAACCAGAATTGGTCCAATCCCATTCGGTTCATTCCCTCGTAGTAAGGAAACGTAACAAAAGGAATCTGAAGTTCCTTTTTTATGGTTTTGTTGTTATGGGTCTGTAATTTTTGGTTCAGTATGGCAAAGAGTTGATCCACATTGTCCATCGTATGGTACACTTCTTCTATGGCACCGCAAACGGAAACCATGTCCCAGCTGTAAATCAGTACAGGATAGTAAGCACTTTTCTTCCAATGTGGCAGTAGGATGTTCAAATACCAATAATCCTCTTCGTCGGAAGCCACGAAATTGAGGTTTCCGCTAAAAATGGGCACCAACCGTTGTTTTGGATCGGTAATATTAATCTTTAGCCTAGGCATAAAATCAAACTGTTCTAAAAGATACAGGTAGGTGGAACCTTTAAGCCAATGGGTAGCATCAAAAATATCGGCAGAAACATAGGAGCAGACAATATTTTGGTACAATCGGTCTGCAACAATATCTGTTTTGTACTTTGAAATCTTTTCCAATTGCTCTTTTTTGATGTTATTTAACGGAAAGAGCATGTCCTGCCGCGACCCAAAATAAACTTCGGACAGTCCTGCGGACTCAAGCATGGCAATACTGTCCTTGAGCTCGCCCGGGGATGTGATTCCCCCTCTTATCAATATTCTGTGCAAATCATCATTCATACCTTCAAACCATTGCTGTTTTCAGTTGTCCGTTCAATATAGCCTTCACTTCGGGTTTGCAACTTCCACACCCCAGTCCTGCACCAGTTTGGGAACATAACCGAGAAAAATCCGTGCACCCCCCGGCTATGGCGTCTTTGATGTTTCCATCGCCCACTTGACTGCAGGAGCACACCAAACTTCCTTTAAGCGGTTCCATGGTAGAAGTTCCCCGCAACAATTCCTCCCTTTTTTCAGAGAGTTCTATTTCTTCTTCTATGAGCCGTTTAAACTCCGCGAACTCATTTTTATCCCCCATTAAAATGGCTCCTTTCAAAGTATCGTCCTTAACAATACATTTTTTGTAAAACCTTTTGCTCACATCCATCAATAAAATCTCTTCATAGGTAGGGTCGTTTTTCGGAGTATTCACCATCCCGATACTGCACAGGTCCAGATTCTCAAATTTCAAAATATTCATCAACACAGAACCGCTGTAAATGCTTCCCAAATCACCGAGGATATAATTTGCGGCCACATCGGCCTGTTGTTCCGCTGCCGAAGTGATGCCGTACAGTGCATTCTCAAACTCAGCGATTTCGCCCAATGCAAAAATGGACGGGTCGCTTGTTCTGAGGTAGGCATCCACCAAAACCCCTCTTCTTGTTTTCAGTCCGGCATCTGCTGCCAAGGATATGTTAGGTCTGGTCCCTATGGCATAAACAATGGCATTGCAGCGTAAGGTGCGGCCTGTCTTAAGATTGACCATCAGGGTGTATTGTGATTCCTCATCCTCAAAAATGGTACTGACCTCATTGTCAAAAAACAACTGGATTCCCCTTTCGGAAACATCTTCGGCCAATAATTTACTGGATATGGGATCCAACTGGCGTTCCATTAACCTAGGGGCACGCTGTATAATGCTAATATTGATGTTGATTTTTTTTAGGGCAGCGGCCAGTTCAAGTCCGAGCAGACCTCCTCCCACGATCACCACATGCTGCTCACTGGGGGGGAGCTTAGTTTCCGACAGGTAGTTTTTGAGCTGATCGGCATCACCCCGTTCCCGCAAGGTAAACCTTCCCGGCAAATCCATGCGTACTTCGTTGGGCACAAATGCCCGACTTCCGGTGGCCATCACCATAAGATCGTAATCATGTACCCCGCCCAACTCGTCCGTAACAGTCTTTTCTTTGGTATTGATGCTTTGGACACCATTGTTAGGGTACAGCTTTACTTTAAGTTTTTCCAGTTCGCCTTGTTTCAGTTTTTGAAGGGCCTCCCATGACAATTCCTCATTCACGTATTCGGGAAGCAAAACACGGTTGTAAAATGGATGTTCTTCCTTGGAAAACACATGGATCTCGTCCGTTCTGTTCTTTTCCCGATAGGTTTGGATAAAACGATACGCGGCGGCCCCTGCTCCAACAATCACTATTCTTTGTGCTGGTTTCCTATATTTTTCAACCTGAACGGCACAATATTTAAAATCGGGTTCTTTTGAGATCGGGTCCACAATATCGTTGGTAAGATTATTGGCCCTACTAAAATCATCATTCATGATTTTACCCCAGTGCATCGGCAAAAAAACCACTCTTTCCCTAATATCGTAATTGATTTTTACCTTGACCCTTACACTTCCTCTTCTACTTTTTACCATGGCAATATCACCTTCCTTAAGGTTTCGCAGATAGGCATCCACCTTGTTCATTTCAAGGAAAGGGGATGGAATGTGGGTCAAAAGACGCTTTACTTTTCCCGTTTTGGTTCGGGTATGCCATTGATCCCTGACCCTTCCCGTGTTGAGCACCAATGGAAAATCGGAGGTGGGCATTTCCGATGTATTGTACAGATTTCGTGGTGCATTAAAATGCACTTTTCCATTAGCGGTGAAATACTTCTGATCCTGAAAAAGGCGTGGTGTCCCCTTGTGTTCGGGTGAAGGTACAGGCCATTGAAAGCTACCCTCTTTTTTGAGGCGCGCGTGGGACAGTCCAGAAATATCAATATTGGTTCCCTTGGTCATGAGGCAGTATTCGTCATACACTTCGGAGGCGTTGGTATAGTCAAAGCCACCATATCCCATTTCCTGGGCAAATCGCCACAGGATCTCTGCATCGGGCAAGGCCTCGCCGGGAGCATCAATGACTTTGGGCAAATAACTTATCCGGCGTTCGGAATTGGTCATGGTGCCCTCTTTTTCCAACCAACCTGCCGCCGGTAACAACAAATCGGCATATTCTGTGGTTTCGGAATTATGGGAAATATCCTGAACGATGACAAAATTAGCCTTTTCAAGGGCCTTCTCAATTTTTTTGGCATTGGGCAGACTCACTATGGGGTTGGTGCAAATAATCCAAATGGCCTTCATTTTTCCGGATTCCAGAGCATTGAACATTTCCGTTGCCGTAAGACCGGGCTCCCCTTTGATTTCCTTTCCTCCCCAAAATTGCCGGACCTCTGCCCTGTGTTTGGGATTTCCCAAATCCCGATGGGCCGCCAGCAAACTGGCCATCCCTCCTACTTCCCTACCGCCCATGGCATTGGGCTGCCCTGTCAACGAAAAAGGACCCGAACCTGGCTTTCCAATATGTCCTGTCAATAAGGAAAGGTTCAACAGCGAAACATTTTTATCTACTCCGATGACACTTTGGTTCAGCCCCATCGTCCACATGCTGATAAATCCTTTGGCATCCGCTATCATTTTGGCTGCTTTGCGTATTTCATCGGCGGTAATCCCACATTTTTCGGCTGCTTTGCGAATGGAAAGCTCAAAAGCCTTTTGCTTGCACGCTTCAAAATTGGAGGTATGCTTTTGTATGAATGATTTATTGATTTTTTTCTTTTCAATCAGCCATCTCGCCATGGCATTGAAGAGGATCACGTCTGTTCCGGGCAATATTTGCAAATGCAGGTCCGCCAATGCACAAGTCTGTGTCTTACGCGGATCCACAACAATCAATTTAACCTTAGGGTTTTGCTCCTTATGTTTTTCAATTCGACGGAACAGGATTGGGTGGCACCAGGCCGGGTTGGCACCGGCGATCAAAAAGCAGTCTGCCAATTCAATATCCGCATAGGCAATAGGGACGGCATCGTTGCCCACTGTTTTTTTATAGCCGACTACGGCAGAACTCATACAAAGCCGGGAGTTTGTATCAATATTATTGGTTCCCAAAAAGCCTTTGGTAAGCTTGTTGGCCAGATAATATTCTTCGGTAAGGCACTGCCCGGAAACGTAAAGGCCTACACTGTCTGGACCATGACGGTCTATAATGCTCTTGAAAACCGCGGCGGCCCTTTTTAGGGCCACATCCCACGTAACTAGTTGCTTAGGATGATTGCGGCTCCACCGCATCTCTGGGTACAGGATCCTGTCCTTGGTGTCTTGGGCTACGTAATTTAACGTTTTCCCTTTCGAGCAGAGCATCCCTTTATTCACTGGATAGTCCTCATTGCCTTTTACAGACAGTACCCCTTTGGCATCTTTAGTTACTGTAATGCCGCACCCCACACCGCAATACGAACAAATGGTATTATGTGTATCTTTTTCCTGCATCGTAATCACACCCTATTTTTCGATGTTGAAAATTAAAAAATTACGTACAAGTACGTAGTGTGAATATGATAAAAGTGATGCTCTAAATCGAGAGAATGATAAAAATTGCAGTAAAAGGTTGAAAAATTGAAACCTACACTAAATTGTATTTGTTCGCTTTTTTGGAAAGGTCTATTAAGTTTTTCACTTCCATCTTCTTCATCAGGTTAAAGCGATGGGTCTCGATGGTACGTTTACTGTTCTGCAGTTTTTCTGAAATCTCCTTGTTGGTATACCCTGCCAAGACCAATTCCAACACTTGAAGTTCCTTATTGGTCAGGTCAAAAGGATTACTCTTATTTTCTTTGGATGAAGTGCTGTTTTTTTTGCCTGAGCTAAACAAATTGTTCACCAAAACATTTGAAATATCCCCACTAAAATACTTCCCGCCTTCTTGAACCATATGGATTGCCTTTACAAATTCAGTCTTTCCCGTATCCTTTAAAAGATAGCCACTGGCACCTGCCTTTACCGATTTAAGAATATACTCTTCCGAATCATGCATGGAAAGAATGATGGATTTGGTCTTGGCATCGCCCTTGGCATTTAAGCGTTCCACTGTTTCAATACCGCCCAATTCCGGCATTCGGATATCAATGATCAGAATATCGGGCGATTTTTCATTTACCATTTTAAGGGCATCCAGACCATTGGAAACCTCACCGATTACATCCAAATCTGGCTCTTCTTCCAATAAAGCACGTATACCATCTCTAACCAAAGAGTGGTCATCGGCCAAAACTATGGTAATGGTCTGTTGGTCTTCCGAATCTTGCATTCCACAAAAATAGTCGAATTATTGAAATACCCTGGGCATAAAAAAAGGGCCATTCCTTTTAAAACGGAACAGCCCGAAAAAAAGACTAACCCTATGTTTTAATTTTGTTTGGCCGTTGTGAACAACTTGGGCTTTATGACCAACATGGCCCACGCCCAATTTTGGGTACTGGCCGCATCTGCCTCGGTGACACCCTTAAGCTTATACATACCATCTGCCGGGAATAAATGGGAGTATCCCAGTTTAAGGGCATATCCATTGAATTTTTGGGTATACACCAAATCAACCTCGGTGCCCAATGCGCTTTCTCCGCCAGATAGGTCTTGTTCTCCCTTGAAATTCAATACCTTGACAAATAGACCTGATTTCTCACCCAATTTAAAATTGGCACTGGCGTGAATGTCAAATATTCCAACAGAGTTGGCATGATTGCCCACATAGAAATAATCCATAAAACCGTTGAACTTGTGGTTGGTGCCATAGAGTGGGAAAAAGGCGGCAGTTTCCCCGGTTGTCTGTCCATCATTCCCACTAATGATCTCAACTCCGGCTCCAAGACCTACTGTGCTTGATGCCTTATAGCTGAGGTCGAGCCCCAACAAATAAGCTCCCTTGACGTCCAATTCACCCTGTCTTTCCCCTGTTTGAAAAAAAGCATTGGCCGCCAACCCAAAGCTTCCTTTTTTATAGGTAAGATGCGCTCCAATGGTCTGTAAATTGCTTACGCCATCCGCGCTATCGTTCTCATCAAAATTTTGGAAGCCATTGTTGAGCAATACCAGACTTGCCGCAAAGCTTTCCCATTTTTGTTTTAGGTAGAGCATCTGCATGGTCTTGTAACTGAAAAATCCCATGGTGTTATAGGTATTTCCTATGGATTGGAAACCACTTGGATTGTCATAATCTTGATTGAAGGCAAGGGCAAAATCCAACATAAAATTATTTTTGGAATACCCTATCAAGGCAGCATCATGGTTTCGGGCCTGTTGTGTCCAATCCACTTCACCCAAGATGCGCTGATCATCATAAGAAAGTACCTGCCTACCTAATTTTGTGGACCACCCAGAACCCAGTTGGATTTGGGCCCATGCTTCAAAAATAGCAAAGGAATTGTTCTCATCATCCGGTCGTAGTTGACGGTTTTCACCCCACACCAAAACATCTTGAAGGCTCGCATAAAAGGCATACTTTTCCGTTTGGTATGCTGTATTTAAACGAACCCGCGTAGCGGTGGCAAACCCAGAGTCGGAGGCATCGGGAATCAATCCTCCAAAACCATTTCTATATTCTGTTCTAGGTCGAAACTGCCCATCCACAACAAACTGGGCAAAGGAAAAATGCATTCCAAAAAGGCATAGGCAAACAAGGAATCCTTTTGTATTGATATACTTCATAACGCTTACTATTTGGTTGAATTAATTAGGGTACTGTACTAGAAGAAACACTAGCCTTCCACGGTGGACATGGCCATTTTGCCCTCCATTTCCTGAAGCACAGCTTCTTCATCGGCGGTAGAGAACCTAATGGCAAAAGCACTTATGGCCGCTACGACCACAAAAACTCCAATAATAAAATATCCGCTCGACACGGCATCGGAGGCTGCGGCAGCTTGTGCGGCCTTTACCGCTTCCTCGCCCAAGGATGCATTGGCCTTGATTGCATTACTTTCCGCAACAGCCGATTTTGACTTTAAGAAAAGTGCGGCCAAAAATGCCCCAACATTACCTCCTGCCCCAACAATTCCAGAGATGGAACCAATAGCTTTTTTATTGATAAAGGGAACTACGGAAAATGTTGCGCCTTCCGCCATTTGTACCGTAAGACTGAATGCGACCAAGAAAATGATTCCCACCGCAAGACTGGTGGTCAATGAGAACACGGAAAGCATGATGCCTTCGGCCATCAAGATAAAAGTAAGAAACAAAACCCGTCCTCGAAGTCCTTTCAACTTTCCGAATCGGTCCCCAAAGAAGCCTCCCAAAGTACGTGCAAAAATATTCATCAAGGCAAAGGACAACACTATATTTCCCGCTGTAATTCTGTCCAATCTGAAAGTATTTTGCAAGTAATCGTCCATGGTGCCATACACGGTAAGTTCCATACCAAAACACGCGGCATATACCAAGAACAAAATCCAAACCCGATAATCTTTTAGAGTGCTTGCAAAGGAAATTTTATCTTTTTTCAAGACCGGCATATTCCCCGTTTTCCGTAATGCTGTAAAATTTCCTTCTGGGGTATCTTGGGTAAAGAAGTAATAGACAAGCCCCATGGAAAAACAAACCATCCCGGCAATGACCATGGAATAGCGCCATGCCATTTCATCGGCTACGCCAAAGCTCACAACCGCGGCTGCGATCAATGGCATACCCAATCTGTTGGCACCACCACCAAGATTTCCCCATCCTGCGGATGTGGCATTGGCCGTGCCTACAATATTGGGGGCAAACATTATGGACGTATGGAATTGGGTAATAACAAAGGAAGCCCCTATAAATCCAATAAAAAACCTACAGAGCAAAAACTGCAAAGGGGTTTGCACCAAACCTATCAGCACCACAGGTATGGCACCAATAATCAACAACCATGTGTAACACAGTCTGGGGCCGTACTTATCGCAAAGCTTACCAATGAGCAATCGGGCAAAGACAGTTCCCGTGACAGCTAAAATAATCGAGTTCCACTTTTGTGATGGGGTCAACCCGAGATCCCTTACTACATCCGGCATAAAGGGAACGATACCAAACCATGCAAAAAAACAAATGAAGAAGGCAATGGAGGATATCCAGAACGTTCTAATGGGAATACTTTTTAAATTCAATAGATTTAATCGTGTGGCTTTCATAATACGTATATTAGTAGATTATACATTCAAATCTAAGTATTTATACGTATTTTTATGGATGGTGTGCCAAATAACTACGTGTTTTTATGAGATATTGTAAATGACGGCCACCATATTTCGACATCTTAAAATTGGATAGATGTTTTTTAACAATCTGGAAATTAAAACTTCCTGCATTGGGAAGTACTATTATATTAAGGTATACATTTAGAGCTCCATTCCAACAACCCTTTGGATGGCATCTTCAAAAAATGATGGGTGGTCGGCAACCACATCACCTATAACAATGATTCCCGGACACGATAAATCTATTTCATCCAACAAGCGGACAGCATCCTTTAATGTGCCCGTAACACAACTCTCATTGGACAGCGTTCCGTTCTGAACGATGGCAAGTGGTGTATAACTTTTTCTATATTTCCCTATTTCTCTAGCTATTTCAACCAATTTGCGGACACCCATCAAAACAACCAGTGTTGCCGAAGATTGGGCAGCCAATTGAAAATCCTTGGAGAGACCACCCTTTTTTGTGGTGGCGGTCACCACCCAAAAACTGCTGCTCACTCCTCTTTTGGTAATAGATATTCCCTGGCTTGCAGGTACGGCAATAGCACTTGATATGCCAGGAACCACCTCAACAGGAACCCCAAAGGATTCAATATATTCCACTTCCTCCGACCCCCTACCAAACACAAATGGGTCCCCTCCTTTCAATCGCACTACATGACCGTATATAAATGCATTCTCCACAATCATCTTATTGATTTCATCTTGGGAAAAGCTATGCTTCCCACATCGTTTTCCTACGTATATTTTCGAAATTTGTTCAGGGGCCTCATCCAACAGAGCAGTATCCGTCAGCGCATCGTACAACACCACATCAGCCTGTTGCAAAACTCTTAAACCTCTAACAGAAATAAGGTCTGCCGAACCTGGCCCAGCACCTACCAACGTCACTTTTGCTTCTTTTGAGTATTGCCTCATTATAAATATATGTTTTGATTTTTATGAATCCCGCAACAAGGATACGTATTTATTTTCAAAAAAACATTAAATTTATACGTAATTATACGTAGTTTTGATTCATATTTCAAAATCTATGGATATGAAAACTGTAATTGTAGTGGGCAACGGAATGGTAGGATATAAGTTTTGCGAAAAATTTATCACAGCCTCCTCCGGTGATGAATATAAGCTTGTGGTTTTTGGGGAAGAACCCAGACCAGCGTATGATAGGGTGCATCTCAGTGAATATTTTGAAAACCAAGATGCAAAAGCCTTGGAACTTGCACCCACTTCCTGGTACAAAGAGAATGACATTGAACTTATTTCGGGGCAACGGGTCACCGATATTAAAAAGGAAGCCAAGGAGATCCACACCGCTTCGGGCAACTCTTACGGATATGATTACTTGGTACTGGCCACAGGTTCCGTACCTTTTGTACCTCCTATCCCCGGTGTTGAAAAGGAAGGGGTCTTTGTCTACCGAACCATTGAGGATTTAGAGGAGATGATGGCCTATGCCTCACAAATCAAAGCCATAAAACCCAACGGGAAAGCAGCTATTTTAGGTGGAGGGCTCTTGGGGCTTGAAGCTGGAAAAGCGGTTTTAGACATGGGATTGGAACCCCACGTAGTGGAATTTGCCCCAAAATTGATGCCCAGACAATTGGACACGCGAAGCAGCAATGTGCTACGGTTAAAATTGGAGTCCATGGGAATCCAGATTCATTTGAGCAAGGCCACCAACCAAATCTTGGGCGATAAAGTAATTGAGGGGATGGAATTTGGGGAAGACGACCGCTTGGATGTGGATATGCTCATCATCTCCGCCGGTATACGCCCCAGGGATGAACTTGGCAAAACCTGTGGCCTTGAAATGGGTACCCGTGGCGGAATTGTCGTCAACAATAAAATGCAAACATCGGCTAAGGATATATTTGCCATAGGCGAAGTGGCCCTCTACAACCAAATGATCTATGGCCTTGTTGCACCTGGTTATGAAATGGCCGATGTGGCCGTAAACCAAATATTGGGCAGCCAAGACATTATCATGCCAGAAAATATAGACATGTCCACAAAACTCAAATTAATGGGGGTGGATGTGGCCAGTTTTGGCACTCCCTACATGCCAGCGGACAAGGGGTTGTCCATTATTTTCGAGAACAAGACAAAATTCCTTTACAAGCGGATCAATGTAAGCCATGATGGAAGAACGCTCTTGGGAGGGATTCTCGTTGGAGATGCTTCGGACTACAATATTCTGCATCAAATGTACCTGAACGGAATGGCTTTGCCTGATAACGCAGAAGAATTAATCGTAGGAACACGTGGCGAAGGTGGCTCCGCTTTTGGCAGTGCAATGGATTTACCTGACACTGCCCAGATATGCTCCTGTGAAAGTGTTTCCAAAGGAAACATATGCTCCTCCCTCCTGAATGGCGAATCGGATTCCCTTAAAGATATTATAAGCTGCACCAAGGCCACCACAGGTTGTGGAGGATGCAAGCCCATGGTGGTGGAGCTGGTCAACGAGACCCTCAAATCCATGGGAAAAGAGGTAAAAGATGTTATTTGCGAACACTTTGGATATACCCGACAAGAATTGTACGGGGTCATCAAAGTAAAAAACATAAAAACGTATGATGAGGCCTTGGACAAGTGTGGGAAAGGAGATGGCTGCGAAGTTTGTAAACCTGTCCTTGCTTCTATTTTTGCCACCATTTATAACGATACGGCCAACAAAGAAGACGTAATTCAGGATTCCAACGACCGTTTTTTGGCCAACATCCAAAGAAATGGGTCCTATTCGGTTGTTCCAAGGATACCGGGTGGAGAAATCACTCCGGAAAAATTGATTGTTATTGGGGAAGTGGCCAAGGAATATAAGCTCTACACCAAAATTACCGGTGGGCAGCGCATAGACCTATTTGGGGCCGAACTGAACGACCTTCCCGCCATCTGGAAAAAATTGATCGATGTAGGTTTTGAAAGTGGTCACGCCTATGGTAAATCCTTACGTACCGTGAAAAGCTGCGTGGGTTCCACTTGGTGTCGCTATGGAATGGATGAAAGTGTAAGTTTTGCCATTGAACTGGAAGACCGTTACAAAGGATTACGTTCGCCTCATAAACTGAAAGGCGGCGTATCTGGGTGCATTCGTGAGTGTGCTGAGGCCCGTGGAAAGGATTTCGGAGTTATTGCAGTGGAAGGTGGCTGGAACCTATATGTATGCGGAAATGGTGGGGCAACCCCCAAACATGCCCAATTGTTGGCGGAACAAATAGATAACGAAACGGTCATCAAATATCTGGACCGCTTTTTAATGTACTACATCCGAACCGCTGCCCCATTGATGCGTACCGCAGCTTGGCTGGAAAAACTGGAAGGCGGTATAGACCAACTCAAAAAGGTAGTGGTAGAAGATAGCTTAAACATTGCCAAGGAACTCGAAACGGATATGCAGGCCCTTGTGGACAAATATGAATGCGAATGGAGGCAAGCTGTGGAAAATGAGGAAATCGGTAAGCGTTTCAAGCATTTTGTGAATGCCGATGATAGGGACGACAACTTGGTCTTTGTCCCTATGCGAGAACAGAAAATGCCAGAACCATGGACCAACTAAAAACAACTAATATGGAAACACTATTTCAACAGTACGCACCGGTAACTTTGGAAAAAGCAACCGTCTGGTTCAAGGCCTGCCATGAACGGGACATACCTGAAAATGGCGGGGCATGTATCAAATATAAGGACAAGCAAATAGCGGTATATCATTTTAAACGGAAACAAAGATGGTACGCCTGCCAAAACTTGTGTCCCCATAAAATGGAAATGGTACTATCACGAGGCATGATAGGGGATTCCGAAGGTATTGCCAAAGTGGCCTGCCCTATGCACAAAAAAACATTCTCTTTGGAAACCGGGGAAAACCTCAACGGGGATTTGCCCTCTATAGCCACTTTTCCGGTAAAATTGGAAAATGGCTTTGTGTATATTGGTTTTTCTGAATAGATTTAAGAAAACCAATACAAATGGGCATATCCAAAAAACTTTTGGAAGCATTCAAGTTATTTGATGGGGCCAATGGAGAAGACCCCAACAAGGAAATTTTTGAAGGAAAGGAATATCCTAAAGAACTTTTGTACGCCGAGCGAATGACAGATATTCTGAATGAATTTGAACCCAATGCTTCGGAAGCATTGCAGTTAACGGCACGTTGCCAGCACATCTGTAGATGGGAGATACCTAGGGAATCTTATGAAATGAACCGGGTGGGCTACCTAAAGTGGAGACAGGACCTTAAAAAATTTCACGCCGAAAAGGCCAGCTCCATATTACAAAAAGTGGGCTACGATGATGAAACCATTGACAGGGTCTCTTTCCTGTTACTTAAAAAACAATTGAAAAAAGATGAGGAGACCCAGACCTTGGAGGATGTTATCTGCTTGGTATTTTTAAAATATTATTACGAGCCGTTCCAAATAAAGCACGATGACGACAAAATCATCTCCATTTTGCAAAAAACCTGGAAAAAGATGTCTCCAAAGGGTCATAAGGCCGCTTTGGCCCTGTCTTTTTCGGAAAGAGGGAAGGAACTGGTCTCCAAAGCCTTATCCAACTAATGCCTAAAATGGGCACAGACAAACAAATGAAAAAGAGTGATCAACAACAAACATTGGATGTCTCAACCTTTTTGAGAATCCGAAAGTGGTATTTGTTGGCCCTTTCCGCGATTGCGGTTACCATCATAGTTGCCCAAATCCTGATACAACAGCACCTCAACTCGCAATTGGATGACTCCCGTGTGATCAATGTGGCGGGCAGACAGCGTGCCTACAGCCAAAAATTGGTCAAGGAGGCTTTGCTGCTCAACCAGGAAAACCTAAGGGGAAGTGAGCAACAAGAACTTTTGGAAAAGCTGAAAAGCACTCTTTACATCTGGAAGATATCCCATGAAGGGCTTCAAAAAGGGAACGATAGTATTGGACTCCCCAAAGAGGATAATGTATCCATCTTAAAACATTTTGAAGAACTTTCCCCTCATCACAATGCCATGGTCGGTGCAGTGGAGACCATGCTGTTGCAGAAAGATACCTCAGGGCGTCATTTGGCTATTTTATTGGCCAATGAAGAGCGCTTTCTGGAAAAAATGGACACCATTGTCAACGAATATGATGCCATCAGTAAAGAACGTTTGCAAAAACTGAAAATTAAGGAATATCTTTTGCTGGCATTTTCTTTGTTGATTTTGATTCTGGAGGTCCTTTTTATCTTCAGGCCGTTGTCCATACAGATCAAAGAAACCATACGGAACTTGGTCAAGAGCCAGTTGCAATCGGAACAGGACGCCCAGGAAATCAAAAAAATATTCAAGGAAAAGGAAAAATCGCTCCAAGAGCTGAAGGAATTGAATTTTGTGATTGACAATGCTGCACTCTTTGCCAGTGCCCGCAGTGATGGAACCGTTGTTTTTATCAGCAAAAAATTCTTGACCCTTTTGGAAGCATCCAACACCCCCCCCAACACACATCTTTCCGAAATATTGACCACCGATGAGGGGCAACGGCAATATCTTGGTGAGATTTTGACGAAACCTCGAAAGAGCATCAGAACGGAGGAAATCGAAATCAAGACCAAAGCGGGCAACAAATTATGGTTGGACATGTCCATTATACCCATGCACCAAACAAGTTTAAAACAAAGCGTGTTGTTGCTGTGCTCCGACATCACGGAACGCAAAAGCAACCAGGAAAAGGTAGAACAGCTTACACTTCAAAATTATGAGGATCGCATGCGCCAAAAACAATTGCAGGCCAGTCTTATCGTGGAGGGTCAGGAAGAGGAACGGAAACGTATCGCCAAGGACATCCACGATGGTATTGGACAAATGCTCACGGCATTACGGTTTAATATTGAATCCATCAATCTGGACCAAAAGGAACGCACCAAGGAGAAAATAGCCTACCTGAAGGAACTCACTTCAGATTTGATCAAAGGGGTGCGTACCGCTACCTTTAATCTTACCCCGCCCGAGCTTGGCGATCATGGTATTTTTCCGGCGTTACAAAAAATGACATCGGAATTGAGTAAATTAACGGGTAAAAATATCCTGTTCGAGAACAAGGCCGAAGAGAACATCCGTTTTGATTCACTGGCGGAAACCAATATTTACAGGGTGACCCAAGAAGCCGTGAACAATGCCATTAAATATGCGGAAGCGAATTATATTTTGGTGACCATCAACCATACAAACAATTTATTGAGTGTGGTCATTGATGATGATGGAAAAGGTTTTGACCCAGCAATATTGGAGCGTCCTCCAAAAAACAACAGTGATGGCGGAATGGGCGTGTTTTTTATGAGGGAGCGTATTGGTTACATCAACGGTAGGTTGTTCATCAATTCCAGCCCTGGTGAAGGCACCCGGGTCACCATCAATTACAATTTGGACAATACCGAAAAAACAAAAAAAGAAGCGCATGAAAATCAGGATTAAAGGAAATTCAATACGATATAGATTGACCAAGACCGAGGTAGAGACCTTTTGTAAAACAGGGTTGTACAAAGAGACTACCCCTTTTGGCAATAGCGTGTTTGCCTATACCTTAAAAGCCAAAAAAGGGATTGATATTTTGGAGGCTTCTTTTGAGGAAAATACCATAACCCTGTACCTAAGCGATGAGGAGCGGTCTGGATGGGCCACATCGAACAGGGTTGGTTTCAGTAGCACCATGGACTTACCCGATGGAAAACAACTTTCCCTGCTACTGGAAAAAGATTTTGTATGCTTGGATGAAACTATCGAGGATCAATCGGACAACTACCCCAATCCTAAAAGTGACACCAACAGATGTTAACCAAAAAATAAATAAGCATTTTTGCGCGACCAACAATGCCAACTTCATCATTTGCACAATATCAAATCGATTGTTTCTAGAAGGGTATTAAAAAGTTTAATAATTGATCTTATAACATCCTTTGTAAAAATATTTTTTCACATTAAAATTAACATCTCTAAATTTCTAGCGATTAATATTTCAAGTATAAGATTCGAATTTGGTCATGTAAAAAGATGGGGCATTGTGGGCCATCTTGAATTAACTAAATCAAAAATCAACTATTCTTGAATTTTATTCTACATCTTGTTTACCTCACTCTCGCCGTTCAATGCGGCGCTAATCATTGCTCTAGTGTATTTTAGCTCCATGCGGGTGCCCACTCCGTAGGGGCCTCCCGTCCAGCCCGTGTTCACCAACCAAACGTCCACACCGGATTCCTTCATCTTCTTGCTCAACATCTCCGCATACTTAGCCGGGTGCAATGGCATAAAAGGGGCCCCAAAGCATGCGGAAAAGGATGGCTGTGGCTCCACAACGCCCGCTTCCGTTCCAGCAACCTTGGCCGTATAGCCTGATATAAAGTGATAGGCCGCCTGTGCAGGGGTCAATTTTGAAATGGGGGGCAATACCCCAAAGGCATCCGCCGTAAGGAAAAAGATGTCCTTCACCTTCTTCCCTATCGATGGCTGTTGGATATTCTCGATATGGTGGATGGGATAGCTTACCCTTGTGTTCTGGGTTATGGAAGTATTTGTAAAATCAACTACTCCATTTTCGTCCATTACCACATTTTCCAAGATTGCCCCATTTTTGATGGCCTCATAGATTTCCGGCTCTTTTTCTTCGGAAAGGTCGATTACCTTGGCATAACATCCACCTTCAAAGTTGAACACGGTGTTCTGTGGCGTCCAGCCATGCTCATCATCCCCGATGAGCTTTCTATTGGGGTCTGTGGACAGGGTGGTTTTTCCCGTTCCCGATAAGCCGAAGAATATGGCCGTGTCCCCCGATTCCCCCACATTGGCGGAACAGTGCATGGGCAATGTGTCCTTGTATACGGGAAGGATGAAATTAAGCGCGGAGAATATCCCTTTCTTGATCTCCCCCGTATAGCCCGTACCGCCGATAAGGGCAATCTTCCTGCCAAAGTTCAGTATCGCAAAGTTGTGCTGCCTTGTGCCGTCTACCTTTGGGTCCGCCATAAAACCGGGTGCATTTACCACCGTCCACTCCGGGTCAAAATCCTCCAATTCCTCCTCATTGGGACGAAGGAACATATTGTAGGCGAACATATTGGACCATGGGCATTCGTTGATCACACGGATGTTCAACCGGTAGTCCGCATCTGCACAGGTGTACGCATCCCGTACGTAGAGCTCCTTGGTGTTCAGATAAGCGATGACCTTGTCGTACAGCGCATCGAACTTTTCACTGTCAAAAGGAATGTTGATGTCGCCCCACCAGATTTTGTCCTTAGTGATCCCGTCCTTAACGATGAAGCGATCCTTCGGCGAACGGCCTGTGAATTCCCCAGTGTTTACTACCAACGCCCCTGAAGAGGCTTCACGGCCCATACCCTTGTCAATCGTGATGTCCTGGAGTTCTTCCGGGGCCAATTGGTAATGGATGTTGTCTGTTTTAAGGTTTAGGTCTTTAATAGAAGTTAAAAAGTTAATGGATAGTGATAATGACATGATTTCTTGATATGTTAATTTCAATATGCCTTCAAGAATATCAAAAAAATGCCAAGAAGTAAGGGTTTAACAACGTTTACTAATTTTTAACGATTTTCATATCAATAAGCGTCACTCCTTTCTGTTTAACCAATATTCAACTATAACCTCATATTAATTATTTTCTATTACGTTCCGCTTAAAAGAAATGAAATTAAGTTTACATTTTATGGGAAGATGTATCCCTTTGTTTGAGATATTACTTTTCCCAGGGTACTATAACTTTCCGGCTCGCATTCAGTTCTTTGAGCTCCAGTATCAGCTTTTCATTATCACCCAAAACAAATTTGGGCAGCACATAAACAAAACGCTGGCTTTTCCCATCAATAATGGCATATGGCATTTTATGTTTGCGGACTTACCTGTTGGTACAGTGCTTGATGGAAAAGGTTATCTCCGCCTGTGCCACGTGCAGGCCATTGGAGCATACTTGGCGGTAGAACCCAAAATGCCCCGAGGTGCGCTCGCTCCCGTCGTAGGAGTTGGTAAAGCGCAGCATCGGCAATATGGTGTCCCGGCCGTCGCCCACCGAGAACTGGGAGCTATCGGAAAGGATAAAGTCCATGCTGAAGGTGCGGTCCGAGCGGTTGATGGCTGGCGGTGGTAGTTAAGACCTGCATCGATGAGCATCTGTTCCGCTTTTTTGAAAAAGAGATCGTTGGGAATGTGACCGTTGCTCTTCGACACGATGTTCACGATATTGCCATTGCTGACAATGGCACGTTCCAGCCCCTTTCTGGAGGGCATCTGGGTCAGTTCACTCAACGGTCTTACCTCGGTAGGTACGAAGGCCTCGTCCTGTTGCAATCTGTCTAAATACATAATTATTGGATTTTGTTAAACAATATTTGCAGGGAAACCCAAACGGAAGGCAGGCTGTTGAGCGGCAAGGAAACGGAAAAAAAGAGACTTAAGGAACGGCTTTATGTATCCTTGTCCGAGAAAATAGTGCGAGCTTAACTTTTGGGAATATTGATTAGAAAATAATTATAACAGGAAAGTTCAGTTTCTTACAATTCAATAATTGTCCAGCAAGGCCATTCATATATAAAAAGCCATTTCTCATCTTTTTGGAAATAGATCTTCCTAGAATATAAGAATGTAAATTTATCAGCTCCTCTTTATTGAGGAAGCATTTCAAGAAAACTGATAGGACCGTTAAGAAAAAGAACAATTTTGACAAATCAAATCCAAACTATTTAAGTTCATGACAACTTTGCTTTAACATTGAGTGTGTTTCTTTAATACAGCATTTTACATTGAAAAAAAATATTGAAGTTTCGAATTGAATTGGAAGGGACATCCTCCTAAAATATGGCGTGAATTTTTGGCCCCATCCCATACGACGTTTTATAGACTCCATCATATCATCCAAACCATAATGGGATGGGAGAGCTATCACCATTACGAAATCACAATTTTTAACTACTAGGAAATTCCTACATTTATCAAAGCTCAAATAACCGATTCCAATGAAAGACAATCAGTTATATTCCAATTAGGCAATATCAGGTGTTGTTTTTTTCCATACATTTAAGTAGTTCACAGGGCTAAAAAACTATAAAAGATGAAAAACATACTCATAGTGCTCATACTATGGACTGTCTTTGGTTGCAGGCATATAGAGGTTCAAAACGGAAATACCAAAACAATTGAAAATCCTGGGGAAGTAAATCCTGTGAAAGAACGCTTTGCCAAAATGGAGACGGAGGCCTTGAAAGAACCATATATTGGAATCTTTTCAGAAGAGGGCGATTCAAACAATTTATTTCAAATTCGTTCAACTGGTGTTTCGACTTTACCGATTCAACAAGCCGCTGAGATATTTTTAAAAAACCTGTCCGCTTCACAAATAGAACGTACCACATTTACTATTGATGACGAGGAATGGAGGAAATGGTGCAACGTGGATAATGGAATTTATGACAGACAGGGAGTTAGCCTAAAAGAATTGACTGATGACCAGAAAAAAAAGGCCTTTGGTTTAATACAGGAATCTTTAAGCGCAAAGGGGCTACAACTGAGTAAGGACATCATGAAGACCGACCAGATGCTTAAAGAACTCAATAATGGATCATTAGATTTCGATGAAGAATTATATTTCTTGACCATAATGGGAAAACCTTCAAGTACTGAACCTTGGGGATGGCAATTGGATGGACACCATCTGGTCATCAACTACTTTATATTGGGAGACCAAGTGGTAATGTCACCTGTATTTATGGGCGGTGAACCAATAATTACCACTTCAGGAAAGTACAAAGGAAATACCATTTTTCAGGATGAACAGAATATGGGATTGGCACTGATGCAGTCCTTAGAGCCAGAAAACCAGAAAGAAGCCACTATTACAACGTTCAAAACTGGCAATAACAATTTGGCTGAGGCCAATAAAGATAATTTAACCTTGAATTACGAAGGAATTCCAGTCTCAAAGTTTTCAGATGAACAAAGGCAAAAACTTTTGGACTTAATTTATTTGTACATCAGCAATATTAGAGAGGGGCATGATAAGGTAAAAATGAGGGAAGTGATGGAACATATTGATGATACATGGCTTTCTTGGGTTGGAGACACCTCTGAAAATGCCGTTTTTTACTATCGAATCCATAATCCAGTGGTATTGATCGAATTTGACCATCAAAGAGTCGTTGGCGTACCCAATGCTGATGACGGGGAGCCATCAAGAAACCACATACATACGGTGGTAAGAACTCCAAATGGAAATGATTATGGAAAAGATTTATTGAGACAACATAAAGAGAGGCATCATCACAACAATTGAGGCCAAATTTAGAATAAACGATAATCAAGTACTTCAATATCCATCTATTTTGGATGTATCGATATTTTACATTGGTATAAAGAAGTTGTGGTCAATTTAAGAACGACAAATGAAATCACGACTATTGATCCTTTTTACAATTCTTTTGCCTCATTTAATTTGTTCCCAAGAATTTAAGGGCTACACTTTGGATGAAATACAAGCCATCCATGCCGATTTTGACATTCATCAACAATCGAATAAAGGAGGGGATTTCACACGGTACATCAATTCTCACATGTCCGAATTTTGGCCACATCAGGTCCTTAACCGATCAGGATCCATCAGACCATTGGACTATCATTTAAGAGAGGATGTGAGGAAATTCGTCACTAAAACTTTGGAAGGGGAGATACCCCTGGAAGAATATATAAAGAGCCCCTTAGTAGATGGCATGATCATTTTGTATAAAGGCAAAATCGTGTTTGAGGAATATCCCCACATGAAAGATTACTATAAGCATCATAGTTTTTCAGTGACCAAACCTTATGTTTCTACCATCATTGCCCTATTGGAAATAGAGGGCAAGATAGATATCCAGAATCCAGTATCAGCATATTTAACAGAACTGAAAGGAACAGACTGGGGTGCGGTTCCCATTATTGATGTATTGGACATGACCTCCGGAATGGGAATCGATGACAATCTTTTTGAACAACTATTCTTTAACGAGAATGGCTGGATCGGTAATGATAAATCCAAAGGAGGACCATCGGGTCAACTTGCTCCGATGAAAAAGACAGGACCCTCTGGACGGATATATGAATACTTCTCCCTCAACACCGAAGTTCTGGGATGGATCATTGAGCGGATTACAAACAGGACTGCCGTTGAACTCATTGAAGAAAGGATCTGGCAAAGAATGGGTGCGGAATCGGATGCACTGATGTTTTTACCCAATTCAAACGATAGGATGTATATGGGAGGACTCAGTACTACCTTGAGAGATCATGCCCGTTTCGGACTTTTGTTCACCCCATCGGGTAGAATTTCCCCTTATGATTTTATACCCGAAACATACATCAAAAAAATACAACAAGGTGGCCGACCTGAAATCATTAAAAATTCGGGCCCAATTGATTTGTTCATTTACGATGATCCAATTACAGCTGAACATTTAGTGGACGGTGAGCCTCCAAGTCATTCCACTTATCAATGGGATGTAGTGATGAACGATGGCGATTTTTTCAAAGAGGGAGGTGGCGGACAGGGACTGTACATTTCACCTAGCCGTGATTTGGTCATCGCGTATTTCGGTACCCGTGGTTTTGACGGTGAAGGCCGAATTTTACTCAATAACTTGCATCAAATAGCCCGACAGCTGGCAAAATCGGGATTGTTTGACGAATAACCCGTTCAATAAAGGCTATTAATTAGGTGTTCATTTTAGGGCTACCTCTCCAAATATTGGTGAATTCTCAGTTTCGTGTGTACGTATATAGTTTCTTGTCAATGCGCACAACTATTGATAACCGAGAGCGTTACCAAAGTTCATATAAATGACGAATCAGGAAATTCAAATCTTATAGCAATTTCGAATTGCTGATCAACCAGATTACCTCGCAAACCATTTCTTGATTTTTATTTGTATTAAATCTAAATAAGATTTGCGTTTATCGCATTATATCCTATTTTTGGTCCCTTATTTTAAATAAATCCAAATTAATGAAACTCATTACTCTTGCTACGGCACTACTATTCACCTTTAGCGCATTTTCCCAGTCGAATCTCAACGGAAAAGTGACCGATGAACAAAACCAGCCCCTTATGGGGGCCACAGTCTACATCCCAGCTCTACAAATTGGAACCACGACAGATTATGATGGCAATTTTGAACTCACTTCCATTAAAGAGGGTACCTGGGAAGTGACTTTCAGGATGTTGGGCTATCGGACACGTGTGGAGCAAATAACATTTTCACAAGATGGCACCATCCCGTTCACGGCGGTATTGACCGAAGACCTGAACAGTCTGGACGAGGTCGTCATATCGGCCAGCAGAAACTCGGAATACCTTTCAGAAATCCCGGCCTCCGTGACCGTGGTGGGCGAGGTCAAACTACAGGAATTCTCAAACTCCACCTCGAACATCAGTGAAATATTGGAGTTTACGGTACCCGGTCTAGCAGTGTCCACCGGAACCTTTTCCAATTGGGGACAGACTTTGCGGGGACGTTCACTCTTGGTGATGGTCGACGGGATTCCCCAGTCCACCCCACTTCGGAATGGACAGTTGGGTATAAAATCAATAGGTCCCAATGATATCAGCCGGGTCGAGGTCATCAAAGGGGCCACCTCCATTTTTGGCAATGGGGGCAATGGGGGTTTCATCAACTATATCACCAAAAAGCCGAACGCTGCCGAAAAAATAGAGGGCACCACAAATGTTTGGGGTACTTCCAACCTGGCGGCCACAGATGACGCCCTTGGTTTTGGGCTGTACCAGTCCCTCAAGGGTAATTTGGACAGATTTAAGTACTATATCAGCGGGAGCTATGAAAAGACCGGAAACAAATATGATGCCGACGGGACTCTGATCTTGCCCACTTATGGTCTGGACAACACGAAGATCTACAGTGCCCTGGCCAAGTTGGAATACCAGATTTCCGATAAACAAAATATCACTTTGGGAGGTAACCTATACAAATCGGCCCAGGACACCCCATTCATACCTGTTCCGGCAGAGTTCGAAGTCTTTAACGAGGAAGGGGACTATACCCTCACGGCCGGGTACGGGGTCGAGGGTTCTGTGGAGGGACAGGAGCCCACGGGATCGACACTTGTGAACGGGCAGCTAAAATATAACTTGACCCAAATTTTCTCGGGGACCACAGATTTTACGGCGGACCTATATTACCAGAACACGGAAAACATCTTCTTTTATTCCGATAAATTTGAAAATGGTGGCCAATCCGTCATCAATGCCGAAAAATATGGACTGAGGCCCAATTTCAATACGACCTTTCCCATCAATACTGCAACGGACGTCTCCCTGACCTATGGTGTGGACCTGCTCCGTGACAAGACCAATCAAGGCCTTTTGGATGGCAGGTTATGGGTGCCGAACATTAAAATGTTCAGTTGGGCCCCTTACCTTCAGTCCACTGCAAAGTTCAATGGGACCTGGGTGGTGAAGGCCGGTCTTCGTTTTGATGACATGAACTTGGACATTGAGGACTACAATACGCTTCCCTATTCCCCTCTAGGGGACGACAACTTTAATCCATCAGTTGCCGTGGAGGGTGGTAAGATTGGCTTTGACAACATGGCCTTCAATGTGGGTCTCCGTTATATCAAACACCAAGAGTTCATACCCTATGTGAGCTATTCCCAAGGATTCTCCATTGCCGATCTGGGTTCCGTACTACGGTCCGCAACCGCTGACAACATCAATGAAATCCAATTGGAACCGGCAGTGACCAAAAATTATGAGTTCGGCTTCCTGTCCAAGTTCCAGAACATCAAATTTGAAGCTGTGGGATATTACAGCACCTCCAATTTGGGCACTGGCGTTGTATTCGATGAGAACATCAATTCGTTTGTCCCTTCAAAACAACCCCAGGATATCTATGGAGGGGAGGTTGCCCTGGATTATTTTTCCTCGGACAACAAATGGCAACTGGGCACCTCATACACCTATGTGGAAGGAGTGACCCATAATGCGGGCAATGAAAACAATCTGGTCTACTTGGGAGGTGATGTCATTGCCGCCCCAAAGTGGACGGCCTATGTCAATTGGGCACCAACGGACAAATTGGGCACCTCCCTACGAATGACCCATTTGGGGGACAGGGACAGGTTTGACCCCTATCTGGATGCCAACGACAATTACACCTTTAGGCACACCCAATTTCCAGTGGAAGGCTATACCTTGCTCAATTGGTCCACGACCTATCGATTGCAGTCCAATATATCCGTCTCCTTGGCCATCAATAACCTGTTGAACGAATATTACCTGCCCGCAAGGTCGCAATGGGCAGCACCCTTACGCACCTTTACCGGTGCCGGGGAAGGCATCAATACGAAATTAAGCTTTTTGTACAGTTTCTAATCCATAGAAAGCGGTGTCGATGTTCCCATTGGCACCGTTTTCAAACAATATCAGGTACCCTTCTGACCACTATGAACAGAACGATTCGGAAAATACATCTTTGGCTGGGCCTCACCTGTGGCCTTATTTCCGCATTTTCCGGTCTCACGGGTTCCCTCTATGTCTGGCAGCCCGAAATATTGGCACTTCTCAATCCCAATCTGCTCCAAGTTGAGAATATTGGGGACTTGGAGGAAAGCACCATTATGGAATCCGCGGCAAGTTTAGTTGACATACATGGGGACAGTATCAACAGTATAATCCTTCCCTATCGTGAGCAGCAAACGATTTCCATTGCATTCGATAATGGAAAAATCAGCTATTACCATCCCGAGACCCTTGCCTTTTTGGGCAGGAAATCTGTTTCCATCGCCTTTTTTGAAAACCTGTTGGTCCTTCACCGGACCCTGGGCATTCCAACATACGGCAAATACATTGTGGGGACCAGTGCCATCATTTTCTTCTTGTTCCTGTTAACTTCGGGCATCTATATTTGGACAACGTCCTATCGAAACAACTTGAAGGAGGGTCTTACCATTAAATGGATGGGAAAAAGAAAGAAAATCAATTTCGATTTGCACAAGGCCTTTGGGGCCTATTTTATGGTACCCTTGCTCCTTATGGCCCTCAGTGGCTCCTATTTTACCTATAACTCCTACTACAAATCGGCCCTCGGCCTTTTTGATGGGAAACGCGATAGCACGGGCCTGGAAGGCCAACGACCATGGGCACATGGGGATTCTCCACGATTGCAGGATTATCTCTCAAAAACAAATGAATCCTACGCCTTATGGGCCATCCATTTTCCCAAGAATGGAACGGACCATTATAGGCTTCGATATATCAGGGAACGGTTCATAACCGCTGGGCTTCGAAGGACCAAAGAAGTGGAACTCGATACCAAGGGCCGTGTTACGGTGGTAAGTGATTTTAGGACGGACCCGAACAGCAACCGAATGGCAACGCAGTTCTACCCTATCCATATCGGTGAAATGGCCGGTACCATCGGCAGGATATTGGTATTCGTCTCCGGTCTGGTCCCTTTGCTGTTGTTCTTGACGGGGCTCAACATATACCGGAACAAAAAAAGAAGGAAGACCAGAAAAAAGAACAGGATGCAGTGTAGATGACCTATCCCGGTTTTATCTCTTCTGATACCCTGGCTAAATGGAGAATGGCAGTGGGACCCATGTTGCCCATGCGTTTCAAACGGATGAAACATCAACAGGCACAGTTCCCCTGCTGGACCGGGGGACAGTGGACCGAACCGTAACTGCAAAAGACACAACAGTCCCCTTCCTTGGGGCTCAGAACCATACCACAGCCTTCACAATTATAAAAGAACTGGCAGGCATTTGTCGGCATTTCCTCTTCCTTTTGGAGGCCACATTCGGGACAGGTGATCTTGGAGCGCAGCAGGACTTTCATTCTTGTCCCTTCTTTTTATCGATTACCCTATAGCCGGCCGACATTATGGCCTTTTCAATTTGGGGCAAATCAGTCATTGACCTATCAAATTCGACCCATGCACTACCGTTTTGGTAGGAAGCCTTCGATTTTACTACCCCGGGAAGTTTGTCCACCTCATGTTCGATATGCGCCTCACAGCCCGTACAGGTCATTCCCTCAATCGGTATTGACACGGTCTTGAGATGAATATTCCCACTGCTTGTCACTTGCTTTTCCGCTTTTGGATAGAACAGGTGCACATAGTTGGGAAAGAGCAACATCGTACCTGCAAAAACGGTGACGATGCCCAAAAATAGCTTACTTTGGACAAACTTTGATATTCCCCCGGCCTCACATTGGCATTGGGTCTCTTTTCCCCGTCTTAGTTTTTGGAACCAGGCAAGACCAAGGACCAATACGGTGGTACCGATCAAAAAGGGTCGTATGGGTTCGAGCCATGTAATCGTTGTGGCCAGCCCACTTGTCCCGGCAACGATTGCCAGAAGGGGAAGGATACAGCACAGCGAGCTCAGGATTGTAGCCCCAAGGGCCATAACTATATGTTTCATATCATTGGTTCATTTAAATCTTACAGTGTCAAATGTTAGGTGTTCGCAAGAAAAGGGATTGGTTGCCCACACCCTTTTTGATTCACTTTGTACAACAGGCTGGCAAGGCAATCGCAGTTTCATCCTTTTCAAAGGGACATTGTGGCGTATCGGCCAAGGGACATCCCAGTTTAGGGCACTCCGGGGTGCCCTCCCAGGGACATGATGGGGTTCGGTCCCTATTCGTGCCAAATGCAAATGCTGCAACGGCCAACAATCCCATTATAGTAAAAATCATGAGTCTTTTTTTCATGGTATCATCTTTTAAGATTAAACTATGGCACTAATATCATTCACCTGGGAGGGGGGTGTCAAAATTTTTCTTGGATAAATATTTTTTCAGGCGCTCATTCAATGCTTCGGCCTCCTTGAGCCTTTCCGGCACTTCCTCCAAGGGAATGGCCGGGAAGAGTCTCCTTAACCGTTCGATGGCCACTTCGTTGCCACAGTCCCCGGGGCGACACTATCCCAATAAGTGTGTAAGTTGAAAATAACGGGGGTTGGGCTTTTCTAGAGCCTGACCCTTTTTTCATAGATCGTAAGGAACTGGTTTAAAATTATGCCCCAGTTCCTGATGGGCATGGACCATTTCTTGGTGGC
>NZ_JBSXNR010000012.1:0-4808 GCF_056857735.1 Flagellimonas sp. L-11 | reverse complement strand
CTAATCAATCAGAAAAATTGTAAATTTTTGCCCTGATTATTCTGGTAAACTATACTCAGGAATCAGTGGTAAACATTGCTTCGGAATCGGTGGTAAACATTGGGTCGGAACAGTGGTAAACTTTGGGTCGGAATATCCACTCATATTCCCACCTTTTTGATTTATGAAAAGCGAACTTTTTTATATAGTTGTTTTGTTTGTTTTTTATAATGTCCAAAAAACCAATGCTAGGAGGCTTTTTTGAATATATAACAGGAAAGGAATGAACGTGATTTTTTCCGTCGTTTTTGAGTAAAATATCCAAATCATATTCTATGCAGAATCCTTTATGAGAATTAGCATAATGAGCCCAAAGTAATTCGTCTAAAGGAGTTTTAGAAAGTGAATAAATACCCATCTTATTATCCATTGACAAAACGTCGTCAGTATTATCATTAATTAATTTGACACCCTCTCTTGTTTTGGCTGCAACTTTTTGCCCAATGTAATTCAGAAATCTTTTTACTCGTTTAGCATCGGTAATGGCCTCACAAGGGTCATTTAATTGCTCAATAGAAGATGACCAATATTGATTGTTTTCAAGAGCTTTTAAATCATTCTCTGTACCACTTCTATACTTAAATACGAGCATTGATTTTGAAGGTTTTGGTAATTGTACACAGCGCCCTGCTAAACGCAGTGACGTTCTGGGTTTTGAATTATGTGAATTTATTTGCAAATAATTTAAAAGACAAGTAGAACGTTGCCAAATTGCCTTTAGGTGCTGTTGGGTCGGGTTTTTGGTGTTTTCGATCGTGGGGCCGTAGGTCTCGGGTCCCGACCGCATTGGCAATTTGGTTTAGCAGGGGTCTGTAAATTAAACTCTGTCCTTTGATTCAATTCCTTTGGGGCTAGCCCCAAAGGAATTGGTGTTTAATATCAAGGGTATCCTCTCCCCAAATTTAATATAAAGTTGTTGAACCGTTAGGCTCCAATTGTGCAAAGGGCTGGTCCATTTTTTTTCGATGTTCTTTGTGGCCAGGTATACCAGTTTGAGCAGGGCCATGTCATTGGTGAACGCCCCTTTGGTTTTGGTGACCTTACGCACCTGACGGTGGAACCCTTCTACTGCATTGGTGGTATAGATTATTTTTCTGATGGGTTCCGTATATTGGAAGTACTGTGATAGCTGCTCCCAATTACGCTGCCAGCTTTCGATGACCACGGGGTATTTGTCGCCCCATTTCTCTTCCAAATCGATAAGGGCATCCTCCGCAACTTCCTTGCTGGTGGCACGATAAACAAGTTTTAGGTCTCGCATGAACTCTTTTTGATCCTTAGAGGCAATGTACTTCAGCGAGTTGCGTATTTGATGTACGATGCAGAGCTGCACCTGTGCTTTCGGGAATACGCTCAATATCGCATCGGTAAAGCCTCTGAGGTTGTCCGTACAGGCGATCAGGATATCTTTAAGTCCACGGTTGTTCAGGTCTGTAAGTACTTGCAACCAAAAATTGGCTCCTTCGCTCTCGGAAATGTACATGCCCAATATTTCTTTGCGACCTTCCTTGTTGATGCCCAGAATATTGTAAAGGGCCTTATGGGTTATCCTACCATCCTCTTTGACCTTGTAATGCATCGCATCGAGCCACACGATACAATAGAGCGGCTCTAATGGGCGGTTCTGCCAGGCTTTCACGTCAGGTATGATCTTATCGGTTATTTGGCTCAGAACGGTATGGGAGATATCGGTATCGTACATTTCTTTGATATGGGAGGAAATGTCTCGGTAACTCATCCCAAGGCCGTAAAGGCCAATGATCTTGTCCGATAGATTGTCGGCCAGAATAGTTTGCCGCTTTTTTACCAGTTCGGGCTCAAAGCTGCTTTGCCTGTCCTGTGGCGTATCGATATCAAAAGTGCCAAAGCCGCTTTTGATCGTCTTCTTACCCTTGCCATTGCGCTTGTTACCTTGGTTACGTTGAGACTCGTCCAGATGACCTTCCATCTCTGCCTCAAGGGCCTTTTCAATAACATTCTTCAGCATTGGGGCGAATGCGCCTCCTTTGCCGAAAAGATTCTTGCCGGACATAAACTGGTCAAGTACCTTTTTCTCGAATTCTGTCTGTTCTTCTTTTCTCATGATTCTGTCTGAATAAAATTAGCACTTAAATTTATTTCAGACAGAGTTCAGTTTACACCCTCTTTAGCAGGTCATTGTAACACGTTTTTTCTCCGATCTATTTTTCAATTCCTGCTCCTTAATTTTTGAGATTTTCATTTAGCTAGAATTACTTTTCTTGAGATTCATTTATTTTTTCCATTCGTGAAATCGCCTCGGTCAAAAGTTCAATAAATTCCATTTGTTTATTTACAATGGGTAGTTTTCTATTGTAAATTCTTTCTGGATTAATTCCGTCACTTGGGTATCTAGTCAATGAACTATGTTGAATTGTTAAAATAGCACAAATATATAATGTGAAATTAATGAACATTATATCAAACATTGGATATATGACTGTCTTTAATGATTCAAATAGTTTTTCAGATTCTTCTATATTTAGAAAATCCTGTATTTCCTTTTTAAATGTTTTTGCCTTTTCAGTATCGAATTGACCAATCCAATTGCTAAGTGCAATCATTTGAGTTCTTAAGATTGAATTAAAATCTTTAGGCAACTCTAGTTTAAAATTTTTGAGTTCATTAATTTCATTTATATAGTAGTCTAGGTCTTCACTAGTAATATTGATTAAATCGCAATTTCGTAAACTATCTATAAATGATATGCTTTTTTTAATTGAGTCGTGACGTATTTTTAATTGTTTTGGTGATAATAACTCTAAGTTTTTATGAATTTCAATCTGTTTAAACAACTCAATTGATTCCAAAATATTTTTTTCTTGCTTAACAATTGCTTTCCTATAAATTTTAGTTTGGTCGTGCTGTATAGTTTTGAGTTCTGTTTCAGTGAGTATTTCAGAAATTAATGCAAAAGCCTTATTTGCCTTTTCTGTCGTTTGCTGAAACAAAAAATAAGAATTTCTATAATGTCCATTTTCGTGAAGGATTTTGGAAGAGTTCAAATCACTTTTTGAAAGGTCAATCCATACTTTTATTGTGCTATACATTCTTTTTTATACGTAGCAAGATAGGAATCTTTAATGCTTTTGAAGGAAGTTTCGGCAACATGGGTGTAATCATTTCTATTTTAAAATAAATGGAAATGCCATAAAAAAACCTCAATCCATGGCAAGATTGAGGTTCTTTTAATTTAAAATAGGGGTGCTTATTTGTTCTTCAATAGTTGTTCCAAATAACTGACCTTATCTTTTTCTGCTTGAACAAGACGTTCATAAAGTTTTTTATTCTCCTCATAAGCTTCGACCAATTTATCCAAAGGGTTGAAAGTACAAGTATTGTTGTGGCCAAAGTTACTGCTTGACACCTTATCATTAAAGGTGTTGAAATAGTTAATCATTGATTCCTCCGAAAAATTCTCAATCGCCTCCTTGGTCACACCCAATGCCTTGGCGATCTCCTCCAACTTGGCATCGTCCACCTTCTCGCTGTTCTCAATGTTGGAAACGGCCTGTTGGCTGATACCCAGTTCCTCGGCAAGGGTCTCCTGTTTCATGCCCCGTAGTTCGCGGATGCGGCCTATCTTTCTTCCTATGTGGTTTTTGGTCTTGGTCTCCATACCTCAAATATAGGGTGTTTCGCACAATAATCCGATGGTAAAATACAAAACTGGTTCAATAAAATACAAACGTCCATGGTGGGATACTTGGAAATGTGGCCTTAATATGATCGTTGATTCTCGAACCCTTTAAAACACGTTCCCATGACACATTACACGAACATACTGGAAAACTTTGAAAGAGCGGAAGAGCTGTCCGAACTGCTCAATGGCATCCTGAACATCATTACCATAGACAGGGCCTTCCTGTCCAGAAAACAAAATGAGGGAAATACCGAATATTATTTCCTGACCCTTTTCGTGGACGTCAACAATGACCCGTTGCCCAACGAAATCCGTTCACTAGTTGCAAAGAAAGCAAAGAAGCACCCCGATTTCAGGATAAGGGTCTACACGGAGAGCCAATCCGAAACCGGCCTTGAAAGGGGTTCGCTCTATTTCCTGGAACATTGCTGTCTCGGGGAAAACATCTTCGCCCATCCCGAAGGGGAGAACATTATGGATTTTTCGACCATGGCATACCGGAACCTCATGAAGCGGGCTTCCCGCTATTACAAATCTGAAATAGCAAAAGTAAATGCCTTTGCCAATATTGCGGAGATACTTATAAAGGAAGGGGATTATGCCATTGCCACCTTCAACATGCACCAGGCCTTTGAGCTTGCGTTCAGGTTCATCGAACAGATGTGCATCGGAAAGGGCATGGTGACCCATAGCATCATCAGCCACATCAATTACTGCAAACACTACTTTCCCACCCTCCAACCCTTTGTGGAACCTTCCGGAACGGAAAACAATGAACTTTTGCTCCTATTGGAACATGCCTATAGCGTTGCCCGTTACGGTACCGAGTTCGAGATTACAAAGCTACAGACCAAGGCCATCCAAAAACAAATGAAGGATTTCATCAAAGAAGTAGAGTCCATTTTCCAAAGGCATCTTGATGAGTGCAAGGCCCAAATCGATGGAATCGGAAAGGATTCTAAGAAAGTGGATATTCCGAGGAAAGTTTACCACTGTTCCGCTCTAAAGTTTACCAGTAAATTCCTGACGTAAGTTTACCAGTTTCACCTACTTTTTTCCACCGCGGGAACGGTTATAAAAATCAATTATACAACATTATTTTCTTTTA
>NZ_JBSXNR010000011.1:0-13103 GCF_056857735.1 Flagellimonas sp. L-11 | reverse complement strand
AAAGAAGCCGTCTCATTTCACAGAATGGGGCGGTTTTTTAATTTGGTGTCTTTGACCTCTTAATTTTCCTATTTTGGTGAAGGGATAAATTTTCCAAGTGGCCCTATGCCGCTTTTTTGCGCATATTGTGGGCCAATGCGTGCAATCCGAACTCCAATTCCACCTTTTTGATTCCTTTATGGGTAAATCGTTTGAAGTTACGGTTCGATTTGATATGACCGAACACCGGTTCCACATCCGCGGTCCGTCTTTTTCGCCTTTCTATGCCCTCTTCGCTGGTGAGCCTTTTCCTGACGGCCTCTTTGTGACGTTCCAGTTGGTGGTTGCGCTCTACTTTTCGGTCGTATTTTGACTTATGGCACATTCCGCGCAGTGAGCAGCCCTGGCAGTTCCTGGCCTGGTAAATACTGGTTGTTTGCCGGTAACCGGATTTGGTGGTCCTTTTCTGATCGTGTGTTCGCTCCATATGCTGTCCCATCGGGCATACGTAATAGTCACCTTCCGCATTATAGTGTAGGTTATTTCTGTTAAAATCGTCCTTTCCATTTTTCTTTTTCTTGGATTTGTAGGTCTGTTCCTCTTTGTCAAAGGTGTTGTACTTCACGTAGCCCTCGATTCCCACATTTTCAAGGTACCCATAGTTCTCCTCACTGCCGTAGCCGGCATCGGCGGTCAGGTTTTCGGGGAGTGCCCCGTAAAGGTATTCATAGGTCTGCAGGTGCGGTTTGAGCGTGTGGATGTCATTGGTGGTCTGGTGGAGACTGTAATGGATGATAAACTGTGACTCGGAACTGATCTGTACGTTGTAACCGGGCTTGAGCTGCCCGTTCTGCATATGGTCCTCTTTCATCCGCATGAAGGTGGCGTCGGGATCGGTCTTGCTGTAACTGTTGCGCCCGGCCAGTAGCGCTTCCTGCCCTTCGTACTTTTCTATATTGGCGGGAAAGTGCTTTTCAATGTACCGTGCTTTGGCCCTCTGTTTGCTGCCGACCCCGGGGTTTCCCTTGAGTATTTTATTGATCTTTTGGGCGGTCCTTTCCACTTTCTCCCTGTCCATTTTCGTGAAGTCCGGTGGTGTTGGATCTTTGTCCTCTTCATCGGCCACGCTCTGGGCGTACTGCCAAAGCTCTTCCAGCTGTTCTGACATTTTCTCCCTGCGCGTTTTGATGGCATTGCCCCATACAAAGGTGTACCGACCTGCCATAGACTCTATCTTGGTGCCATCGGTAAAGACTTCCTTAAGGGTGACCAGTCCTTCCTCGGCCAGGAGCAGTACCACCTGCTTGAAGATATCCTTGAAGATGGTCTTGAGTTTTTTGCTACGGAAACGGGCGATGGTGTTGTGATCGGCTACCTGTCGGGCGGACAGCCACATATAATTGATGTTCTCGCGCATGGCCTTTTCGATCTTCCTGGAGGAGTAGGTGTTGTCCATATAAGCATAGACCATTACCTTGAGCATCATTTTGGGATGGTAGCTCGGTTTACCCTCCCGGCTGTACTCTGCAACGAGCAACCCTAGGTCAAGTTGTTCGATCACCCCATTGACCACACGCACCGGATGGTTCTGCGGGATCAGTTCTTCTATGCTGGGTGGAAAAAGCCAATTTTGCTGTTGGTTGTAATCTTGAAAATTGGTGTTCATACGTCTGGTTATCAGACTATAATTTACGCTAAATACAGGATGAAAACAAGCAAATGCTCCTGTATATTCAATAAAAAAGCTGTCCCGGTTATGAGACAGCTTCATACAATTTAGGTGCGGAAAAAATTAATTTTCGGTCTGCTCGTAAGCCTCCTCTTTCAATTCGTCAGAGGCAATAATAGCTAATTCCACTCGTCTGTTTGCTGCTTTACCTGAAGCGGTATCGTTGCTTTCCACAGGTTGTTCTTCGCCATACCATTTGGTGGTAAAACGTCCACTGGAAATGCCTTTGGCCACCAAATACCCGGTTACGGCCTGTGCCCTACGTTGGGAAAGCCCCATGTTGTAATCGGCGGCACCATCGCTATCGGTATGTCCTTCCACCAAAATATTGGTTTTAGGATATTCCATAAAAATTCCGGCCAATTTGTCCAATGTGGTAGCGGAAGCTCCTTTAATGTCAGACTTATTGGTGTCAAAATAAACACCGTTCTCACCACTAAAGGTAACATTGATGCCCTCTCCTACCCTTTGCACTTCTGCACCTGGGATTTCCTGTTCAATTCTTTCAGCTTGCCTGTCCATGCGATTACCAATGTAACCACCGGCAGCACCGCCGACCACAGCTCCGATAATGGCGCCAAGAGCTGTATTTCCTTTTCCTACATTGTTACCAATTACACCACCAATAACGGCACCGCCACCGGCACCAATTGCGGCACCTTTTTGGGTATTGTTCGCATTTTTGATGGCATCACAACCAATAATCATGGTCAACGCCAAAAAAGCCGTTGCCCCTTTTAAAACTATATTTTTCATGGAATTATTTTTTTGAGAATTCATAAACAACAGTAACGGGTGTACCGTCAACCGACACATTGGATTTAAGGGTCATGGATTGTTCGGACAGGTTAACGATGTTCAAACGGTATCCGTACCCACCGGAAATATCCTTTCGCTTATCGTCAATAAACTTAAATTGAAGCTGGCTTTGGTAACTCTGTTGCGGCTCCACTACGGACCATCTAAAAAAACGGTCGCCTCCTTGACAAAGCGAGCTTTGGGCTATGGTGTATCTCCCAGTACTATTGTTGTCTCTAAAAAACCATTCGCTATCCTCAAAGCAGATGTCCTCTGCATCGTTGAAAATGACGGATTTAAAGTTTCCGGTATTGTTTTCGTAGTAAACATTGTCCAAGTTCCAAGTTCCACTAAACAAATTTCGCTGTGCTCTAGCGCTTTTGGAAATGGAACACGATGAGAATAGAAGTCCCATCACCGTGAAAAGTAAAAGTGATCGTTTTATCATAAGTATTAAGTTAATGTTCAAAAAATATACGTTTGGGGACGTGTTTATAGTTGTTAAATTATCAAAAAAAAGTTAAACAACTGATTTTAATATTGATATAGTTCAATTAATGCTGATTCGAATCGGTTTTTTGGTAAATAATTGGCTTCAAGTGGTTTTGCAAAGGGTACTGGGGTTTCCAAACTGCCGACTCTTTTTATGGGAGCGTCCAGAAACTCAAAACAGTTTTCCATGACCAAGGCCGATATATCGCTGGCAATACCTCCAAATAAGGTGTCTTCATGAAGCACGATCAATTTCCCGGTCTTTTTTGCCGAATTGAAAATAGTTTCGGTGTCCAATGGTTGAAGCGTTCGCAAATCAATCAAATCTGTAGCAATTTCAGGGTGTTTTTCGAGAATTTCCAAAGCCCAATGTACGCCTGCACCATAGGTAACCACCGTTAGGGAGTTCCCTTCCCTTAAAAGTTTGGCCTTGCCAAACGGCAAGGTGTAGTAATCTTTAGGAACATCACCTTTAACACTTCGATACAACCCTTTGTGCTCAAAAAACAGCACGGGATTGGGGTCGTTAACCGCTGTGGCCAACAATCCTTTGGCATCATAAGGGAATGCAGGATAAACCACTTTGAGTCCAGGGGTTTTGGTGAACCAAGCTTCATTGGTCTGGGAATGGAAGGGTCCTGCCCCTACACCACCACCGCAGGGCATTCGGATGACCACATCGGCTTTTTCGTTCCAACGATAATGCACTTTTGCCAAATAGTTGACAATAGGGTTGAACCCAGAACTCACAAAATCGGCAAACTGCATTTCAACCACGGATTTCATTCCGTTAATGGATAATCCCATGGCTGCGGAAACAATCACCGACTCACAAATGGGTGTATTTCGTACCCGACTTTTTCCAAATTTGGGCACAAAACCTTCGGTAATTTTGAAAACACCCCCGTAATCCGCGACATCTTGCCCCATAATAATGAGTTCGTTGTGGCGGTACATGGATTGCTCTAATCCTTGCGAAATGGCATCAACAAATCGAATGTTTTCAGATTCGTTTGATTCAGGTTCAATATTCTGATAATTAAATTCTTGATATACCTCATTTAATTCTTTAGTTTCATTTAGGAAAACTTCAGGCTCATCAAAAGCAAGCTTCAAATTGGTATTGATTTCTTCAGTAATGTCTTGCTTGATCGCTTCAATATTTTCCTCGGTAAGCACTCCTTCTTCCAACAGAAAATTTTCATAATTGGAAATAGGGTCTTTCTTTTCCCATTCCTTAATCAACTTATCCGGAACATATTTGGTTCCGCTTGCCTCTTCGTGCCCTCGCATCCGAAACGTTTTGAATTCCAAAAGCACTGGTCGCGGCCTCCTCCGAATGGCTTTGCACAATTGATCCACTTTGGCGTACACTTCTAAGATGTTGTTGCCATCAATAATTCTGGACTCAATGCCATACCCTTTGGCCCTATCCGCCAAATGTTCACAATTGTATTGCTCGTTGGTTGGTGTGGAAAGCCCATAACCATTGTTCTCAACACAGAACAACACGGGCAGGTTCCAAACAGAGGCCACGTTCAAGGCTTCATGAAAATCCCCTTCACTGGTCGCGCCTTCACCTGTAAAAACGGCCGTTACCCGTTTCTTTCTCCTTAACATATCGGCCAAAGCAATACCATCGGCCACCCCGAGTTGAGGGCCCAGATGCGAGATCATGCCAACAATCTTGTATTCCTGAGTTCCAAAATGGAAACTACGGTCCCTACCTTGGGTAAAACCGCTTTGTTTTCCTTGCCATTGCGCAAAAAGTCGGTTCAAAGGAATATTTCTGGAGGTAAAAACACCTAGATTTCGATGCATGGGGAGGATATACTCACTTTCCTTGAGCGCCTTTGTAACACCCACGGAAATAGCCTCCTGTCCTATACCGCTAAACCATTTGGAAATTTTGCCCTGCCTTAGAAGAATTAACATCTTTTCCTCTATCATTCTCGGCTTAAGCATGCCTTTGTACAAATCCAACAACTTTTCATGTTCCAAGCTGCCAATATGATACCTCATACAATAAAATTCTATTGGTTAAATGTAGTAAAAAGCCTTTCAAAACGCTTTAAAATTCTAAAACCTTCAGCATTATTCCCTATTTTTGACATTATTTCAAAGATGACAATATGAGTGCTATTCCAAGTATAGACCTGAAAGATTTTGTTTCGGGCGACCCAAAAAGAAAAGAAAAGTTTGTCAAAGAAATCGGGGCTGCTTTTGAGGATATCGGTTTTGTGGCACTGAGCGGACATTTTTTATCGGATGAGTTAGTGGAAAATCTTTATGCCGAAATAAAAAAGTTCTTTAATCTGCCACAAGAGGTTAAGGATAAGTATGAAATTGTAGGCATTGGAGGACAAAGAGGATACACTTCCTTTGGAAAAGAGCATGCGAAAGGCAAAAAAGAAGGCGACCTGAAGGAATTTTGGCATTTCGGCCAATATGTGGAAGACAATCCCGAACTGGAAGCTGAATACCCTGACAATGTTACCGTAAAGGAGCTTCCCGACTTTAACAATGTTGGAAAGGAAACGTATAAAATGCTGGAGAAAACCGCAAAGTATGTGCTTCGCGCTTTGGCTTTGCACCTTGGTTTGGAAGAAACCTATTTTGATGACTACATAAAGAACGGCAACTCCATCTTAAGGCCCATCCACTATCCGCCAATCACTGAGGAGCCCAAAAATGCGGTGAGAGCAGCGGCACATGGGGACATTAACCTTATTACTTTATTGATGGGGGCTCACGGTAAAGGACTTCAGGTAAAAGACCACAAAGGAAACTGGGTGGATGCCATTGCAAGACCTGACCAATTGATGATCAATGTTGGGGATATGCTCTCCAGACTATCCAATAACAAGTTAAAATCAACCATACATCAAGTGGTCAATCCACCGAAGGAACTTTGGGGCACTTCCCGCTATTCCATTCCGTTTTTTATGCACCCTGTTAGCGATATGCCGTTAAACTGCCTGGAAAACTGTATTGATAATGAGCATCCCAAGGCTTTTGAGGACATTACCGCAGGAGCGTATCTACACGAAAGATTGATAGAACTAGGATTGATAAAAAAATAATCGATTATACACAATTGTACCAGTGGTCAATCCAAATGTCATATCGAGCGCAGTCGAGATGTTTTTGTCTGCCTTTCGACTGCGCTCAAGAGGACAAAAACAAAGCATCGGCACAAACCTTCAAGGTCGCTGGTACAATTACTGATATACAAAAACAACAATAATGGACTTAGGAGATCAGCTTAAAAATTTATTTCCAGACCACGAACCAGAAGAAGAGCCCGATAATGACAAAGAAAAGCCCTCTTATTGGCTACAAGACGACCCCATTATCTGCAAATACGAAAAGAGAAAAGGGAAACCTGTAACCATTCTTGATGGGTACAACGGAGCCGATAGTGATTTTAAGAAATTGACCAAAGACCTAAAAACACTCTTGGGCGTGGGCGGAAGCTTTAAAAACGAAACCATCATCATCCAAGGTGATTACAGGGATAAAATTATGGACTATCTCAAAAAAAACGGCTTTTCCGTAAAGCGTGTCGGTGGATGACTCGATAAATCAACAAAAAATTGATTTACTTTTTATTTCATGTTAAAAACTTGATCGGAATACCAATGTTTTGTGAAAAAATTTTTGTGTTCTTGCTTTAAACCTTACTTTTATTCTTCCTAACCAACGAAAACTGAGCTGAAAATGAAATCACTGTTGCATATAACCAACGGGGACAGTTTCACGTCCAGATTACAGTCTTTAGATTTAAAAGGGGATGTAATTACCTGGAGAGAAATGCTTTGCGAAGGCAAAACCCTCTCCACGGTAGGAAGCGAATCGTTTTGGAAAACAAGGTTCGAGTTCCTAAACAAAAATTACAAAGTCTCCAAATCCTGGTTCATAGAAAAAACCCTCAAGGAATATCGGTCACTCTGCAACCACAAGCAACAGGACCATATTGTACTGTGGTTTGAATACGACCTCTTTTGCCAAATCAACATGCTTGCCGTACTTAGCTGGCTAAAACAGCACAGAAGGCATGCCGAAATCTCGTTGGTCTGTAGTGGCAAAGTGGAAGGCTCCAGTAAACTTTATGGTTTAAATGAACTCGGCGACGAAAAGTTACTTGATCTTTACGACAAAAGGAAGGTTCTTTCGCAGGATGATATTGAATACGCCGATTATATATGGCAGCTCTATTGCAGCGACAATCCTATTCGCTTGGAAAACCAGATTGCCAACAACGATTTTCAGTTTGAATACCTATCGGATGCACTGAAAACTCACCTTAAACGCTTCCCTACCATTAAAAATGGGCTTAACGATTTGGAAAACCATATTTTGGAAGTGGCCAAACAAGAAAAACCTAAATCCAAAAAAGAGCTTTTGGAGAATTTATTGACCAACCAAGGTTTTTATGGTTTTGGGGATACCCAATACGAACGCATGATTTCTTCCTTGAAACCTTTGTTCAGTTCTTTTGACCCTGTAAAATTGACCAAAAAAGGATTGCACGTATTAAAGCAAGAAGCAAATTACTATTCGGAACTACGTGATAATCAAATGTATCTAGGGGGTTCTTTAAAGTATAACTTCCTATACAATAGCGATACGGACCGAATCCTTAAATTATAATAAAATGGGCTCATCTTTGGGCAGTTCAGAGCTTATTCTGAATCCTGATGGGAGCATTTACCATCTAAATCTTCTTCCAGATGACATTGCCACCACCATTATTGCGGTTGGTGACCCAGAACGGGTGCGCGAGGTATCCAAATACTTTGATTCCATCGAAATAAAGAAAAGTAAGCGAGAATTTGTCACCCATACTGGCTATTATTCAGGTAAACGTATTTCTGTTGTTTCTACAGGCATCGGAACGGACAATATTGATATTGTTTTTAATGAGTTGGATGCCTTGGCGAACATAGATTTTCAATCTCGACAAATAAAGTCCCAAAAAAAACAGCTCAGTTTTATACGGGTCGGTACATCTGGCTCTTTGCAACTAGATATCCCTGTTGATTCCTTTTTGATGAGCGCCACTGGTATTGGCCTTGACAATCTTTTACATTTCTATGATTGCGGGCACATCAAAAACAAAGAGATGGAACAAGCACTTGCAGCCTACTTAAATTGGAGTAAGTACAATATCCACCCCTATGCGGTCGATTTTGATAAGGATTTAGCAGATATTTTCACTTCCAATCGTATACGATTAGGTTTAACTGCTACAAATTCAGGATTTTATGGACCACAAGGAAGGGTGTTACGCTTAAACCCGGCCATTGCCGATTTCAATGAAAAGCTAGCGGGTTTTTCATTTGGAGATTTGAGAATAACCAACCTAGAAATGGAAACAGCAGCCATTTACGGTATTGCAAAACTACATGGACACCGAGCTGTTTCCCTTAATGTGATATTGGCCAACAGGGCCACTGGCGAGTTCTCCAAACAAGGGCATAAAGCAGTTGATGAATTGATTCAGTATACCTTGGAACGTATTGCCAAAAGTCATCTGATATAATTTTTCCATTCTTATTTTCTTGAAAGATACCGAACGGAATCATAACTTTAAACTGCAAAGAAAAAGACGCATGAAAAAAGTAAAAATTATTGGGGTCCCCGAACATTTTAACCTGCCTTGGCACCTTGCCATGGAAGATAATGCCTTTGAAGACCGCGGTATTCAATTGGAATGGACGGATATTCCCGAAGGAACGGGAAAAATGACCCAAATGCTTCAAGATGGTGAAGCGGACATGGGTATCATTCTTACGGAGGGCATTATAAAAAGTATTTCGCAGGGCAATCCAAGTAAAATTGTTCAGGTATACGTCTCTTCTCCCTTGCTCTGGGGCATCCATGTAGATGCAAATAGCGACCGACACTCCATCACCTCATTAAAAGATGACAAAATTGCCATCAGCCGTATGGGTAGTGGCAGTCATTTAATGGCCTACATCAATGCACAAAACCAAGGATGGGACACCGAAAACCTCGAATTTGAAATCGTAAACAACCTTGATGGCGCCGTAGAAAACCTCACAAATGGCTCCAATGCCTATTTTATGTGGGAGCACTTTACCACCAAACCGCTCGTGGACAACGGAACCTTTAAACGAGTGAGCGACTGCCCTACCCCTTGGCCTTGTTTTGTGATTGCTGCTTCGGATGCATTTCTAAAAGAAAACGTAGGCGTGTTGCGCCATATTTTGGAGGTGATAAATACCTACACCTCGGAGTTTAAACAAATTCCAAGTATTGATAGAACACTATCCAACAGATACGAGCAAAAACTGGAGGATATCCAAGAATGGCTATCCAAAACTACGTGGGGACAAGAACAACTTTCTGAAGAAACCGTGAACGAGGTGCATTCCAGACTATTTGACCTTAATTTGATTGAGGAAGTCAAAGACGCTTCAAAATTCCTTTGGAAATAACCTGACATTTTCACCAATCAATCGGCTCTTTGCCCATCTGGGCCAGTAACTTGTTTGTTTTGCTGAAATGTTGATTACCGAACCACAGCCCACGATTGGCACTCAAAGGCGATGGATGTCCAGAAGTCAGAATATGGTGCTTGCTTTTATCGATTAGGGATGATTTCTTCTTGGCAAATCCGCCCCAAAGCAGAAAAACAACACCTTCCAGTTCGGTGGAAACTGTTTTTATAACCGCATCGGTAAATTGTTCCCAACCCTTATTTTGGTGGCTCGCCGCCTGATGCGCTCTTACCGTTAGCGTAGCGTTCAACAAAAGTACACCTTGGTCTGCCCAACGTTCCAAATTACCGCTTTTGGGATAAGGCTTTTCAACATCGGTTTTAATTTCCTTAAAAATATTGACCAAGGATGGCGGATGCGGAATACCATCTTTTACGGAAAAGCACAACCCATTCGCTTGGTTCGGCCCATGGTAGGGATCTTGACCAATGATGACCACTTTGGTTTCTTGGAATGGACAATAATCAAAGGCAGAAAAAATGTCCTTACCCTTTGGGTAACAAGTATTCTGCTGGTATTCCTGCTTCACAAAAGCAACCAATTGCTGAAAGTAAGGTTGTTCAAACTCGTTGTTCAATTGTGCTTTCCAACTAGGCTCAATGTTTACCTCCATATAATCACTTTACTTCTTTTTGGTCAATTTATAGATCAAATACCCTATGCCCACCAAAAAATGCAGCAAGATAACGCCTGCAATAATGTAGATCACGGTATTGTCAGTCCTCACTTTAGTACAAATTTGAGTATGGAATCAAAAGTACGCAAAGCGAATTGTTTTTACCAGATGCCCACCTTCAAAAACCCTTCAAAATCCTATATTTGCGCTGCTAGTAGAAAAAGATGCGAAACATTCACCCCAAAACACTTCAGGATCTAGAGTTCCCAACGGTATTGACCCAAATCGCCGCGCGATGCAATACAGAATTGGGGAAAGAAGATGCGTTCACCATACAACCATTCCGCCACAAAGATGAATTGATGGATGTATTGGGGCAGACTTCGGAGTATTTGGCGTCTTTTTCCAACGACAACCGCATTCCCAATCACGGTTTTGACCATATCAACAGTGAATTGGGGCTGCTCAAGATTGACAACAGTACCTTGGAAATTTCGGGCTTTCGAAAAATTGGTGACATCTGCAAAACGGTGGCCATCCATCAGAAATTCTTTAAAAAGTTCAAGGAATACTATCCGTTGCTTTTTGATAAAGTGAATGCCCTGGAGTTGCATCCTGAAATTCCGGATGCAATTGATGATGTTATCGACAAGTTTGGGGAAATCAAAGATTCCGCGTCGGATGAGCTGAGATACATCCGCAGCCAGATCAATGAGGTGCGCAGTAAAATCAACCAAAGTTTTAGTGCGGCCCTTGGGCGTTATCAATCCTCGGATTTTTTGGATGAAATCCGTGAGTCCGTTGTGGAAAACCGTAGGGTGTTGGCCGTAAAGGCCATGCACCGCAAAAAGGTGAAAGGTACCGTCATGGGCACATCCAAAACAGGAAGCATTGTGTACATTGTGCCAGAGGCCACCTTGTCCTACACCAGAGAACTCAATAATCTTGAGTTTGAGGAGAAAGAAGAAATCCAGCGCATCCTGAACAAGCTCACCGACGAGATTCGACCATATTGGGAGTTGTTACAGGAATATCAAAAGCATCTTTCCGATACAGATATTACAGCAGCCAAAGCAAGGTACGCGAGCGAAATGAACGGTTTATTGCCGGAAATCAATGAGGAGCGGGAACTGTATCTTCGGGATGCCTACCACCCGTTACTTTATCTTTCCAACAAACGAAAGAATGAGAAAACCTGGCCACAGACCATAAAACTGCACCAAGAGAACCGCATTATAGTAATTTCCGGGCCTAACGCAGGGGGGAAAAGTATCACATTAAAAACAATTGGACTGCTTCAAGTAATGCTTCAAAGCGGAATGTTGATTCCCGTGCACGAGCGTAGTTCCGTTTGCTTTTTTGATCAAATTTTGACGGATATCGGAGACAATCAATCCATTGAAAATCATTTGAGCACATACAGTTATCGACTCAAAAACATGAACCGCTTTTTAAGAAAGTGCAACGATAAAACCCTGTTCTTGATCGATGAATTTGGTACGGGCAGTGACCCCGAATTGGGCGGTGCTTTGGCGGAAGCTTTTTTGGAAGTGTTCTACGAGCGAGAAGCTTATGGGGTAATTACCACTCACTATGCCAATTTAAAGGCTTTGGCCAACGAACTACCACATGCCACCAACGCCAATATGCTGTTCAACTCCAAAACCTTGGAGCCTACCTTTCAGTTGGTTTTGGGCGAAGCGGGAAGCTCCTTTACATTTGAGGTGGCCCAAAAGAACGGCATCCCCTACTCCTTGATTAATAAGGCAAAGAAGAAAATTGAACGCGGAAAGGTCCGTTTTGATGCCACGATTGCCAAACTGCAAAAAGAGCGCAGTAAAATGGTGGAAACGGGCTCCAAGCTCAAAGATGAGGAAGCCAAGGCCCGTGAAGAATCGGAACGATTGGAACAGCTCAACTCCAAGATCAAATCCAAACTGGAGAGCTACCAAGAAATGTACGACCACAACCAGCGTATGATCCAACTGGGCAACAAAGTGAACACCGCCGCGGAGAAATACTTTATCGACAAGAAAAAAAGACCGTTAATTTCCGAGATGCTCCGCATTGTGGAAACAGAAAACAGCAAGCGTAAAAAAATCACGGCTAAAAAAGCAAAGGCCAAGCAACAAGAGAAAAAACAAGTGGCCCAAGAATTGGAGCAAAAAATCAAAAAAGTACGGGTAGAGAAGAAAATTAAAAAGGAAAAAGAAATTAAGGCCGAAAAGAACAAACCGCGACCTGTTTTTAAGGTAGGTGACCGCGTCCGTTTAATGGACGGCAAGGCCGTGGGCAGCATTGACTCCTTGGAGAAAGGCAAGGCCGTGGTGAATTACGGCATGTTTACCACCAACGTAAGCGTGGACCAATTGGAATTGGTAGAGGCGAAGAAGTAACAGATTTATTCCTACCTTGGGTTCTTCAAAAGGATAAACAAACAGAATTTAAATTAACCAATATACTTTTTTAAATAAATTGGATTAATTATACTGAATTTCAGTAATTTAATTGTGTATTAAATAATAAAACAGCTCTGAACTCGTTTTTGGATAAAATATTTTCCCGTGAATTTTTTAAATAAGGAAATAGAATCGCGTACCAAACGAAAAAAGTCACAATCACTTATTAAGAGGCAGGTTTCTTGCGGAACCTTTCAAGATTTGGAAACTTTGGACTTGGACAATCATAAAAAACAACCCTCAAGAGCTAATCTTTAAATTCTTGTGATTCTTGCAAGGGAACTTTTATAACGATTCATTGTCGAAAATTTGATAGCCAGCCCTACTTCTGAAAACCTACTACAATCATTAGTTGTTTGTTGTAGGGACATTCAGGAGTAAGCCTGCTTTTTCATGAACATTAAACTAAATGCCACTGAACCATATTGGTTTTAGTGGCATTTTTCATTTATATGTTGTGTTTTTGATGCTTTTGAACGAAGATGCGTCCGTTTTCAAGGATT
>NZ_JBSXNR010000010.1:0-13351 GCF_056857735.1 Flagellimonas sp. L-11 | reverse complement strand
TTCGATGGCATCAATTTCATTTTCCAGATTGGCTATCGCTCTCTGATAGCTTCTATGGGCCACAATGCTCTGGGAAGGACTGTGCTTTCTTGTTTTCTGTCCCAACAAAAGTGATGTCCTGCTCTTTGACAACTGTTCCCGCAAACTGTAAAGTTCCTTAAGTTCTTTGACCGATTCCGACCTTGGTTCCATAAAGCGTAATTCTTCCACAAACCTCTCACCATATTTCCTGATACGGTATGCGTCCTTTGAATCGCTCTTTCCCCGTTGCAATCCCAAGCTGTGCTTTATGTTGTAGCCAGGGACCAATGCTATTTTAATTTGGAACTGGTAACAGAGATGAACCAACAGGTCACCATAGCTTCCAGTATGTTCAGCTACCAGGATGCAACTATCTTCCACTTGTTTCAAAAAGCTGCAGATACCTTTAAAGTCATTTCTGACAACCCTCTTTTTCTCTTCACCTGCAAGAACATAGCTTACGTCAAATTTATCTTTGGAGAGGTCGATTCCATATATTCTCATTAAAAGTCTTTTTAATGTTCCCTTTGAGCGGCTTAAATCGTTAGTGGGTTATGCCCTTAATACTCTCTGGCTTAGGCTCAAATAACTTACCGTACTTAATATAAACATTAGATTCCCTCTATTCCGTTTCTAAAGCTAATGCAGTAAGTGGAACTGTTGATTTAAGGTTAGAACTCTATCTGTTCCAACAATATTATTTCTATCGGCTAAGTAACGATTCCGTTTCCTTTCCGCTCCAAAATTTTGTCTTCCGTTTGGGCAGTTCTCAAATATTGTTTAATCTAAAATTTCATTATCATGGAAACAAAAACAAAGTCGAACGGAGTAGCAAAAAGACAGACTGCAACCGTTAAAAAAGAGGTTCAAAAGAAACTCACCGAAGAAGCTATCGGAAAAACTGTTGTACCGGAGAAGAAAGTAACGGCTGAAAAGCCCGTTATCAACTTGGATGACCGCATCCAAAAGTTTGAAAAACTTCGAGGATTGGCCACGCAACGTGAACGGTTGACAGAAACCTTGAACGAGCTGACCAAGTTCAATTACAACCAAGATGGTTCGAGTTCGTTCCATATCCGGGATTCCAGACACTTGGAGTTCAAGACCACCAACTCCAATCTGATAAAGTTGGTCACTACGCACTTACAGTCCACTTTGGAACAGCGCAAGGCGGAAATTGAACAGGAGATTGTACAATTCGAGCTTTAATCTTAAAAGTTCATTAAATGTGAAAGCCTGCTCGAAAGAGTGGGCTTTTCTTTTTATTCATACCAACAGGTTTTAATCGGAAAGTCAAAGCTTCGGTTTTCTTCACAGGATTATCGGCAAAACCTACTTGGGCCTTTGCTCGATAATCCTTAAAAACCTAGCTCCGCCTTGTACATTTTAAGGGGTTTATAATGGATAAAGCCTTTGTCGTTTTTCGGGGCGTCGAAAAACGGGCACAGTATAACCAATTCTATTCCAAACCCCGTCCCCTTCACTCGCTTAACTACCTGTACGCTCCCTTGTGGACGGCTTTGAAAGAATTGCTAATACTCTTGTGGAACTTGTCAAGACTGTACAAAGTTTTAGTGAAAAATAAGGTTTCTACTTCCTTGAAAACCCAAGGGTTTTGCTACGTCGCAGACACTCCTGATTTGTTCCCTAAAAGTCTTGACAAAACCCACTTTATCCATTGGTGCCATGCACGCAAGAAATCAAACAAACACCCCTTAAAATTCAATTGAAATGAAATCCAAAGGGGATTTATTAATCTTTTAAATATTTAATTATGAGCAGTATTAAAAACCACGTACAGTTGATTGGAAACGTTGGACAGGAACCGACCGTTACGAACCTTGAAAGCGGTAAAAAAGTCGCCCGTTTGTCATTGGCGACCAATGAGAATTACAAAAACAGCAAGGGAGAAAAACAGACCGATACCAATTGGCACACCGTTGTCGCTTGGGGCAGGGTTGCCGACATCATCGAAAAATATGCCGAAAAAGGCAAGGAAATTGGCATCGTGGGCAAATTAAAGACCCGAACCTACACTATGGACGATGGCAACCAACGCTATGTTACCGAAGTGGTAGCCGATGAAATCCTATTGATGGGCAACAAGTAAAACAAAAATAAAGAGGGTGTTCCCGTGGAAAGTAGCACCCTCTTTTCATTATCAATCTTAATCAGAATAACAATGAGAAACAAAGTTAACGAAATACAGATAAGTTACCGAGAGAAAATCGGGACATTGAAATCTGAGCCTATCAAAAGTTCAGAGCATGCAGCAAAATTGCTTTATGAGAATTGGGACAAAAATACCATAGGGTTACAGGAAACCTTTAAAATCCTATTGTTGAACAACTCCAACAAGGTCAAAGGGATCTATCCATTATCGACAGGGGGCATTACAGGTACTTTGGTAGATGTGCGCATCCTGTTCGCCATAGTACTAAAAACCCTTTCCGTTGGGATTTTACTTGCACACAACCACCCAAGTTATAAGACCAAACCCAGTGAAGCGGACAAAAGGCTGACCAATAAAATTAAACAGGCAGCGCAACTTTTTGACGTGAGGGTACTCGACCATTTGATTATCACGCCCAATGGGGAGTATTACAGTTTTGCCGATAACGGATTGTTGTAAACTTTAAATATTGAAGCCTTGATTCATTTAAATTATAACAACCTCGATGACGAAACCCAACAACAATTGTTATCGATGTCAAAAAAAGACATCGAAAAGCGTTTTGGGAAACAATTAAGGAACTACGCCAGGGAACACTTTGCTAATTACCAAGCCCTGTTGGAGGAAGAAGCGATACGAAATCTATACAATTACAGGTATATTTTTAAAATCTGACCTATCAAATTGAACCAAATAAGCCCATTTATTATGATGGGCTTTTTTCATGTCCAACAAGTTGAAAATCGTATCTTTAAAGCGTTAAACAACAACATTTTTTTGGTCGTTACCAATCCCGATTACAGGGTGATTTGACTTTCCTTGAATGACCAAATCCATAGAAATGTAACATAAAAGGCAACTGACTTTTTAGTCAAGTTGTTCGGAAAATTTTGGTCCCTGCGGGACGAAATTTGGAGAAGCAAGAGGGTAACACGCATAGCGGTGTTATAATTATTTGTTTGCTCATAAAGCATTGTTAATCAATATCTTAAAAACATACAAGTATTTGATTAGCAAGGCCTTTTACAGTAAATGCGGCCAGATCGCCCGAAAACAGGGAATTTTTTACTGTAAAAAACCACTGGGATGAACCCGTAAAGAATTTAAAGGAAAATAATTCGGAGACAGGACAAATCTCGAATACTTAAATCTCGATTATCTAGTAAAAATGGGAGATACCTATCAAAAATATCGCTTTTCGGCCATCAGCATCAAAAAGAAAACGGCCGTGCGCTTTCGGACATTTTCCCGTCTGGTGTCGGATTCCCATACCCGTACCCTAGAGATCGTGATGGACTTTTTTGAACGGAACGACCTTTCTCCAAACGATGACCTAGGAATCCGAAATAATCGTACCAACAAACGTATCAATGCCGTGATTGCCATCCTGAAGAACATCGAAAAGCAACAGACCCTGCCCACCAAGGTCATGTTGAATACCCTGTTCCAGGAAATGTCACAAGTGGAAGACCAAGAAAAGGAAGAAAGCTTTGATTTCGGAACGCCGGAACCTTTTAGCAGGGACAGGGAACTGGAGCATTACCAAAACCGCTATGTGGAAATGCGGCAAGAACTCGGGCAGTATAAAAACCGTGTTCAGAATGTAATGGAACAAATGACCTATGTAAAAGGAACATTTGGCAAAGGGCATTTTAAGCTGGATATGGGCAAGGATGAATTTGAAAAACTCAAAAAAGAATTATAGGATGTACATTACCATCACGGCACAAAAAACTGATGGCAACTATGCCCAAAGTTCAGCAGACTTCGTTTCCTATCTGGAAAAGGAAAACGAGGGCAAGACCGTAGAAGAAATGAAACACTTCTTCAATCAATTTGGGGAAGAAATATCCACGGAAGAGGTCATCAGGGAAATAGACGGGAATACGGCCAAGCTCAAAAAGACCGAGCCCAAGTTCTATTCCATCACCCTGAACCCAAGTGCCAGAGAACTGAAAGCCATACAGGATTCCCCCGAAGCGCTCAAAAACTATACACGGGAAGCCATGAAGGAGTACGCCAAAGCTTTTAACAGGGAAATAGACGGAAGGCCAATCAATGTGGATGATATTAAATACTATGCCAAGGTAGAACGGCAACGCACGTTCAAGGGAACAGACAAGGAAATCCGGGAAAACCAACCCTATGCCACACGGATATTGGAATTAAGGAAAGAGATACGTGGCATCGAGGCCGGACAACAATCGGGCAATATCCGTAAACTGAACAAAGAAATCCAAAAACTGGAGGCAAAGGCCCCACACCGATTGAACGGCAAACGTATCGTTCGGGGAATGGCCAAACCAGGACCACAGAGCCATGTACATATCATCGTCAGCCGTAGAGATGCCTCTAACCGGCATGGTCTTTCCCCGGGGAGCAAGCACAAAGCCTCCGAAGTGGAAATGCACGGCAAGTCCGTAAAACGGGGCTTTGATAGGGACACTTTTTTTAAAAATTCGGAAAAGACATTTGATACCTTGTTCAAATATCGGCGCAATTATGTGGAGACCTATACCGCCCGTAAGACCTTTTTAAAAGACCCCAAACTATATTTTTCTATGATAACCAAATTACCGACCAACGAAAAGGCCGTAGCTTTTAAACTACTTCAAAAATCCGGGGTGAACACCACATTGTTGAGTATCCCTACGAACAAGCTCCAGCTCACCATAAAGGCCATCAACCAACTGAAAAAGGGAATCGGCAAGGCTATTGAATCAGGCTCCATCGGGATATGAACTGGCAATGGGAACATATCGCCCTGTATATCGTTGTACCTATTTTGTTTGCTGGAACTGTACTCTATGGTTTGTTCTTTGCAGAATGGAAAAAACCAATGGATAAAAAGTATCAGGTACATTTTAAATTGAAATATGGGAAGTTTAAAATAGACAACATCAAAAGAGGTGTGTCTATTATAGGTTCTGCAGGTAGTGGTAAAACAGAAAGCGTTATCTATAATTTATTGCAGCATTTTAGCAAACATCAATTTTGCGGTATTCTTCATGACTATAAAGATTTTGAATTGACGGAAATAGCCTATCCTTTATTTAAGGAGAATGGGGTGAAATTCTACACCATTGCTTTTGACCAGATCCACTATCGGGTGAATCCCATAGCACCGAGATATTTACCTAATGAGGAAAGCGTGCATGAAGTTTCAAAAGTCTTGATTGAAAATCTTCTGGGATTAGATGAGTCAAGTACAAACAGTACTTCTAAATTTTTCAATGATGCTGTGGAAGGCTTGTTGGGTGGAATGATATGGAAGTTAAAAACGAGCTATCCCCAATTTTGCACCCTGCCCCACATCATCGCTCTGTTCCAATCGCTCAGCACCAAAAAACTGGTTGCCTTCCTGAAATCGGATTTGACTTCCCAAAGTATGGCAAGTGCTTTTTTAAATGGTATCGAATCGGAAAAACAGACCGCCGGAGTAAAAAGCACTCTGGCCAATGCCTTTAAAAAAATCAGTTCACAAAAACTGTTCATGGCACTGTCAAAAGATGAAGTGCCTCTTAATGTCAATAATGAAAAAAATCCTGCGGTACTTTCCATAGTGAACCACCCTAAATATGAATCCGCATATTCGCCTATTATTGCCGCAATCATTCATACAGTAATTAAACAAATGAGCATCAGGGGGCAGAAATCCTCATTTTTGATGATGGAAGAAGCACCTACTATAAAGTTGCTCAATATGCACCGTATTCCGGCTACACTTCGAAGCTATGATATTGCTACCATTTATGTAATGCAGGATAAGATCCAGAACGATATGCTCTATGGTGAAAAAGCGAGTAAGGCCATTTTGAGCAACCTATCTTATCAATTCTTTGGTAAGGTCAATGACCCGGATACTGCAAAATATTATGAACGATTTTTTGAAATTATCAAAACGCCGACCAAAAGCATAAGTAAAAGCAGTGGGTTGAGTTTTGAGAGTCGAATCACCAAAGGCGAAAGAGAGGTATCCAAACGGAGGGCAGACGCTTTCTTTAGATTGAAACAAGGGGAATTTATCACTTTTGCGGATGGGAAGGATAAGAAACTTCATTTCAAACTGCAACCAATTCAAAAGCTATTTCCTAAAAAAGCAAATCTATTTTCAACTGAAGATTTAAGATTGAATTTTGAGAGAGTTTATAGAGAGACTCAAAACATAGTAAAATAATAAGTTATAAACTTAATCTAAAAACAATTCTTTTATTTTTTTTCTTTGGATTAATTTTTTAATTTTGACCAATCGTTCATTTTAAAATATGAGTCCAAGAACTGAAAAACAATTAGAAGCCCATAAAAAAGAAAAGAAGGAAAAAATCATACGAGGGGCACTACGGCTATTTGCAACCAAGGGGTATTTCAATACTTCAATAAGTGACATTGCCAATGAATTGAACATATCAAAAGGATCTCTTTACAACTATTTTGATAATAAAGAGCGATTGTTAAATGAGGCTGTTGATTTTGCTTTAAAAGAAGCATCAGAATTAAACCTGTCAGAAGATGATTTAAAAAATTTAAGCCCTGAAGAAATATTTATAGCAGTAGTTGAAGGGTACTTTAAGTTACTTGAAGAAAAAAAAGAACTTTGGAGTCTTATTGTGTCTTTGGCCATACACGTAGGGTCTATACCATCAGTTCATAAAACAATTTCATCCGTATATGAAGAACTCACCAAACAATTGCAAGAACTTTTTACCATGATAGGACATCATGATCCTGAAAATGAAGCTGTCAAACTAGGGGCGTTAATGGATGGCATTGGTATTCAATATATGATTTTTGGTGAATCATATCCTTTAAACACGATTAAAGAAAACATTATAAAAGGTTATATAAATTCTAAAAAAAATTAGCTATGAAATACAAGTTACTATTATTGTTAATGGTTGTTTCTAACTTCTCTTTTAGTCAAAATGCTGATGAGATTGTTAAAAATGCTGATGATAAATTTAGGGGAAAATCGTCCTATTCAGAGATCACCATCAATATCAATAGACCAAAGTGGTCCAAAGAAATGAAAATGAAAGGTTGGTCAAAAGGTTCAGATTATTCAGTTTCAGTAATAACCAGTCCAGCAAAAGAAAGGGGCACTGTTTTCCTCATGCGAGAAAAAGAGGTTTGGAATTACCTGCCAACAATTGAAAGAACAGTAAAGTTTCCGCCTTCAATGATGTTGCAGAATTGGATGGGCACCGATTTAACAACTGACGATTTGGTAAAACAATCCTCATTGGTGACAGATTATGATAAAAAAATTATTGGTGAAGAAGAAAAGGAAGGTTACACCTGCTGGAAAATAGAGTTGACCCCAAAGCCTAATGCCGCTGTTGTTTGGGGAAAAATAATCATTTGGATTGATGAAAAAGAATACATGCAGATGCAGACAGATTTTTATGATGAAGATATGTTTTTGGTCAACCAAATGATAGGATCGGACGTAAAAACATTTGAAGGCAAGTTACTTCCTTCAAAACTAACTGTTGTGCCGGTCGATAAACCGGGACAATCTACGGTAATTAGTTATAGTCAGTGGAAGTTTGGTATCGATATACCTGATGAATACTTTACCACCAATTACATGAAACGCATCCATTAATTATTAATTAGTAAACAATGATTCTAAAAATTGCCTGGAGAAACATTTGGCGTAATAAAAAAAGGAGTCTAATTACTGTAGCCTCTATACTCATAGCAATATTCCTTTCCTTAATCATGCGTTCTATGCAGTTGGGTACTTATAAGGGTATGATAGACAATGTGGTAGGTTCATATACAGGATATATACAGCTACATCATAAAGGATATTGGGATAATCGATCAATAGATAATTCAATAATTGTAACTAGTAACTTAATTAATCAATTGTCAAACACAGAAGGTGTTGAAACGATTTTACCAAGATTGGAAAATTATGGTTTATTGTCCTTTGGCGACCTTACTAAAGTAATTAGTCTCAATGGGGTTGATTTTAAGAAGGAACAAAAATTACAGGATATAAATTCAAAATTGATAACAGGTTTCCTTCCTCAAAACCCAAAGGATATTATTATAGGAAAAGGAGTAGCCTCTTATTTTAAAGTAGAAACCAATGATACTTTGGTTTTTGTAGGACAGGGATACCATGGAATGTTGGCTGCTGATAAATTTCATATTTCTGGAATTATAGACTTGAAAAACCCTGCCTTGAATAAAGTTACGGCTATGATGTCCTTGGAAGATGCCCAAAATCTTTTTAGTGCATCTGGCATTGTTACAAGTCTTGTGGTAGATAAAAATGACAATGTCCAACTTAAGTCGTTGCAAAAAGCAATCTCAAGCAAGTTGGACAGTAACTATGAAGTAATGAACTGGCAACAAATGATGCCTGAATTGCAACAAACCATTTTAGCAGATAGTGTTGGTGGATTGTTGATGATAGCTATCCTGTACATGATTCTCATCTTTGGAATTTTTGGCACCGTACTAATGATGACACAAGAAAGAAAATATGAATTTGGTGTGCTCGTCTCTATTGGGATGAAAAAAGGCAAGTTAATGTTTATGGTGTTTATAGAAACCATTATACTATCATTGTTGGGAGTAATTATGGGTGTTCTTCTTGCGTATCCAATCATGTTGTGGAAACACTACGACCCTTTGGTACTACCTGGTACACAAGCCGAAATGATGGAGAACTTCGGGTTTACTGCAGAAATTCCATTTTACATACAACCTGACCTGCCCTTGGTGCATGCTTCACTAATTTTCATAATAGCCTTGTTGGTATCTCTATATCCTATCTTAATTATTAAAAAACTGAATCCTCTGCATGCTATGAGAGGTTAACTTTTTAAAGTAACAAAATGAAAACATTATTAATGATTGCTTGGAGAAACGTTTGGCGTAATAAACTACGAAGCAGTATTGTCATTGCTTCGGTAGTTTTAGGCATCTGGTCTGGGTTGTTTATCATGGCCATGGTCTCCGGTATGAACGATCAGCGTTTGAGTAGTTTTATAAATACAAATTTGTCCCACATCCAAATTCACAATGCTGGTTTTCAGGAAAATTTTGATAAAAAAGATACTATCATAGGAAGTAATACTCTTTTAAAAGAGATAGACACCATGAATAATGTAACGGCTTATGCGAAACGGTTGGTATTACAAGGAATGGCATCTACAGCCCATGGTAATTATGGCGTGAAGATTATGGGGATATTCCCTGATGAAGAAAAAAATGTCACAGATATTTCAGAAAAACTGGTACAAGGAACCTATTTGTACAAACTAAAAAGAAATCCAATTATCATTGGGGAAAAACTAGCCAATAAATTAGGTGTTAAAGTCAATTCCAAGGTGGTACTCAACTTTCAAGATTCCAATAATAATACCGTTTCAACTGGTTTTAGGGTTGAAGGAATTTTTAAAACTATAAACAGTTCGTTTGATGAGGAAAATGTATTTGTGAAGTATGATGATTTAGCACCACTGGTTAGTTTAAGTGGCAAATACCATGAAATAGCCATCTTGTGTGATAACATTACTGAAACTGAAACTGTAAAGAGCCAAATCAAAACAAACAATTCCGTAGAAAGTTGGGATCAACTTTCACCAGAATTGGGCTATGCCCAAGAAACCATGAGCAACTTTATTTACATTTTTATGGGTATTATCTTATTAGCCTTGGCTTTTGGTATTGTTAATACCATGCTCATGGCGGTTCTGGAACGAAAACGAGAAATAGGGATGTTGCTATCTGTTGGTATGGATAAACGAAAAGTCTTTACCATGATTATTTTGGAAACACTTTTCTTGGCTTTTATAGCGGCGCTTCTAGGTGTATTGTTGTCAATATGGACGATTGAATATTTTGGTAGGAATGGCATCAATTTATCGGCTGTGGCCAAAGGACTGGAAAGTTTAGGTATGGGTGCAAGAGTATTTACCAAACTGCCATTTGCCATGTATGTAGATATTACACTAATGACACTTTCTGTAGCTTTGATTGCAGCCATTATACCAGCAAGAAGAGCTTTAAAATTAAATCCAGCAGAAGCCGTGAAAGCTATTTGATAAAAATTTAAAACTCAACAAAAATGAATGTTATAAAAACAGAAAACCTAATAAAGGTTTATAATGAGGGTAAAGGCAATGAAGTAAGGGCTCTTAACGGAGTATCCTTGGCTGTAGAAAAGGGAGAGTTCACTGCTATTGTTGGTCCTTCGGGGTCCGGAAAAAGTACCATGCTCAATATTATTGGTGGCCTTGACAAGCCTAATTCAGGAGAAGTGCTTGTCGATAAAACAGATATCATTGGAATGAAGGAAAACGAACTTATCAATTTCAGATTACAAAATATTGGTTTTGTATTTCAGGCCTATAATTTAATCCCAGTCCTTAATGCCAAGGAAAATGTAGGTTTCATTATGCTTTTGCAGCATAAGTCAAAGAAAGAAATTGATAATAGAGTTGAAGCCCTGTTAAAATCGGTTGGTTTGGATAGTCAAGCATCAAAACGCCCCAATGAAATGAGTGGTGGTCAACAACAGCGCATTGCAGTGGCCAGAGCATTGGCTTCTAAACCTAAATTTGTATTAGCTGACGAACCTACTGCTAATCTAGATTCAAAATCCACATCAGATCTTCTTGACATTATGGAGCAACTCAATGAAAAAGAAGGAATAACATTTGTTTTTTCAACGCATGATCAACGCGTTATTGATAGGGCACATCGTATAGTAACATTGGAAGATGGTAAAATAATTAAGGATACCAAGTAATTAAGTTGAAGTTAACAAAGCACATAGTATTCTATATTTTGGTTATTGCATCAATAATCAATATGACGGCACAGGAAAAGCAAAATTGGGGTTCTGAACATGTAGACTTTTCGGGTTATGTAAAGTATTTAAACACTTCTAGTTTTACTTCCTTGGATAGTATAGGAAATGACAATCTAATTCATAATAGATTGAACTTTAAGATGTATGCCAATGATAATCTTACGCTAGCAATCGAATTACGTAATAGGATATTTTGGGGCACTTCAGTCAAATCAATTCCAGACTATGCGTCAATGGTTGAAAATTCAAACCAAGATATAGATATGACTGCTTTATTGATAAATCGGCCAGCACTTATTATGCTTTCAAATATTGACCGGTTGTATGTAGATTATCATTCAAACAAATGGCAGTTGGTTTTAGGTCGTCAGCGTATAAATTGGGGTAAGAATTTGGTTTGGAATCCAAATGACCTTTTTAATGCTTACAGCTTTTTTGATTTTGATTACGAAGAGCGACCAGGGACAGATGCCTTAAGAGCAAAATATTTCACTTCTGGAAATTCCAGTTTAGAAATTGCTATTAATTATACAGATGAATGGAAAAATAATACAGTGGCTATAAAGTATAATTTCAACAAATTTCAATATGATTTTCAAATGATAGTCGCCAAATATTTGGAAAATTACACCTTGGGGTTAGGCTGGGAAGGTGTTATAAAAGATATGGGTTTCAAAGGAGAATTAAGTTATTTTATGCCCTATGGCAATTCCATCGAAGACAATGCTTTTGTAGGTTCCATTTCGTTTGATTATTATTTCAAAAATGATATTTCCTTAAATGTTTCTACATTATATAATAGTGATGGTATAAGTAACACAAATGCTTATGATACTTCTCAATTATACAGTGAATCTATTGACGTAAAACACCTGATGCCAAATAAATGGTCCTTTTTTGGTCAAGCTTCTAAAACATTTACACCAGCAATAGCAGGTTCAATAGCTTCTATATATGCTGCTGATATTGATATGGTTTTTTTTATGCCACAATTTACCTATAGCATATCACAAAACTGGGACTTTGATGTCACAGGTCAGTTATATTATGGTAAACAAGAAGAACAGTTTTCTAATTTAGGAAACAGTGTTTACTTGAGGTTTAGATATAGTTTTTAGAATTTAATTACCTGTCTTTTGCGAATTTACACGAGGTTCAATGAAAGATTTAAGAAAAGTGGCTATGAAAAAACAAATATCAATTTATTATTCAATCATGAATAACTTTTTAATTGAGGAAATAAATAAAATGGGGTTTGAGTGTATTGAAATACATTAGGTGATTTGTTAAATCTATTTAGGTTTTTCTATCCTAAATTCAAAAAAGAAGTTAGGGAAATATACAAAAAGCTAAAATCCATTTTAGAAGAAGCATTTAGAAAGGAAGAGTCTCAAAATGCTTCAATGGATGCAATTGGTTAATATCAAAATATGAAGGTTTAATTTTTTGGTTCGCGATTTACCCTGAAGAAAGAATAAATGAGTTAATTGAAAAAATATAAAGCAGAGGACTAATAATATTTATGGGTTTTTTTAAGTAATAAAATGATAGTGTAAGGATGTTTCTTAAAAAGAAGTAAATCAAAAATTAGATAAAGTTAACCAAATTACAAAATATTTATTATGAAAGTTTTATTAGTCCTATTTGCTAGTGCCTTCTTTATTAATGTTAATGCTCAAAAAATGAAAGAATATAAAATTGAAATAGCTGTAAAAGCTGGAAACGCCGGACATAGTATACCACCCTCGCCGGGTTAAAGTGACCATAGCTGGCCGGACGAAAGTGACCCACCCTCGCCGGGCCAAAGTGGACCACTTTTAGATTCGATCTATCTGTAAAAAGTCTAAGTGCTTTTTTTGTTAAAAAGCACCATGGCGAACAAGCAGATAGACATGCGAAAAACAAAACTGATTTACAAACTTTACACCTCCGGCACTAGCAAACGGAGGATAAGCCAACAATTGGGCATATCCCGTGTCACGGTCAGGAAGTACATCGAGTTCTTCAGGCGGTACCGTTTTACGGCCTACGAAGTGGAGAAGATGACCCTGGAGGAACTCCACAACCTTTTCAAGGACGGTCAAAAGCGCAAGAGCCAACGGTTGCTGACCTTACGGCAGTACTTCCCCTATTTTGACAAAGAGCTCCGCAAGACCGGGGTGACCAGGCAATTGTTGTGGGAGGAATATTATGCCAAGCACCCCGATGGCTTCAAGCTCTCACAGTTCAAGTATTGGTACGCCGAATGGCGCAAGGAGACCTCTCCGGTAATGCACATGGAGCACAAGGCCGGCGACAAGCTCTTTATAGACTTCACGGGAAAG
>NZ_JBSXNR010000009.1:0-12204 GCF_056857735.1 Flagellimonas sp. L-11 | reverse complement strand
AGGGGAGCAATTGGTGGAAAAGGTCCAAGAGGTCAGTGGCAATATTCCTATCATCATCCTAACGGGCTACTCGGATATTGAACTGGCCAGAAAGATATTGTCCAAAGGGGTGTCGGATTTTTTGATCAAGGACGAGATCAGCCCCGAGATCATTTACAAGTCCATTATCTATGCCCTAGAGCGGAAGAGTTACATCGCCAAATTGAACAAAAACAAAAAGATATATCAGGACCTGTTTGATTTCAGTCCCCAGCCCATGTGGATTTTCGACCCATCAACCCTCCGTTTTTTGAATGTCAACAAGGCGGCCGTTGATAAATATGGCTATACATTGGAGGAGTTCAAGAACATGACAATTAAGGACATAAGGCCAAAAAACCACATGGAGTTTTTGGAAAAAAGTTTGGAAGAACGCAAAAGAGAAGACCGGGACAGTTATGCCGGGGTGTTTTACCATACCTTAAAATCAGGTGAGACCATTTGTGTTGAAATCTATAGCAATGATATCGAATACGAGGGAAGAAAAGTACGATTGATACTGGCAAGCGACATTACCGAAAAGCAGGAATATGTGAGCACCGTTGAGTCCCAGAACAAAAAGCTGAGAGAGATCGCATGGACACAATCGCACGTGGTCAGGGCACCTTTGGCACGCATATTATCGGTAATCCATGTACTGGAACAGGACTGTGTGGAACCCCATGATTTTCCTGATCTGTTAGAGAAAATAAAAATATCGGGCGGTGAACTGGATAAAATTATCCAAAATATTGTTGCTGAAACCAAAACTATGATGAATTTGAGTAATTTCGAACATGGAAAAAACAATAATACTGGTAGATGATGACCCAACCTTTAACTGGGTATCATCAAAATTGATAAAAAAGGTTTCTCCAGACCTCAAGGTAATAGAGTTTTCCAATGCCAGGACGGCCTTGGATTTTTTACAGGATAATTTTAACGAGAAGGGCCATTATACCATTTTGCTGGATATTAACATGCCGGAGATGAACGGATGGGAGTTTATGGATGCCATAGAGCAAAGCGATTGGGTCAAGGCCGAATCAATATCCGTATTTATTGTTTCCTCTTCCACCGATCCGAGCGATATGGAAACTGCAAGGACCTATGGATTGATAAAGGATTATCTGCAAAAGCCACTGAACTTTGATGTGGTGAGCGACATCGTTTCCTGACAATATCTGATGTAAAGGACACCCAGGGGTGAATACTTTTTTTAAAAGGGAGGGTGTGCCGGCACCTTTAATGATTGCACCATAAGGTGTCCATAGGCCTTAAGGGTACATTTTGATTATATGATTTGTTGGATGCCCAATACATATATTGGAGCCGGGATATAGCCTATAATAAAAAGGCTGCCATTGGCAAACATGCTATTCCCCCTTTCCGGTATCGGGGCCGGGTACTTTCCTGTCCTGCACATTTCCAATGGCAGTATCCTTAAATCGCAATATAAAGTTGGTGCCTTTGCCTATTTCGCTTTCACAGATCAGTATACCCCCGTTCATTTCAACAAAATCCTTTGCAATGACCAAGCCAAAGCCAGTGCCTTTTTCTCCCTGTGTCCCTGTTCTTGTTTCCGGTCGGTCATCATGCCCAAGTCGCTCGAACCAGTCATTCTGCATTCCTATGCCAAAATCCCGCACACCGATTTCAACGCAGGTGGCATTGCTTTGTGACCATAAGATCACCTTTTGGCCGTTCCGGGTAAATTTAATGGCGTTGGAAACCAAATTGCGGAGAACCACTTTGAGCATGTTCACATCCATTAAAAGTGTAGGATGCAAAACCTGTAGCTCAATGTCAATATCCTTATCTCTGGCCATTCGTGCAAACTCGTGCCTTATGGCGCTGAAAATGGACTTTAGCTCACATAGACTTTTATCCAATTCCATGCCATCCAGTTGTTTATGGGACCATTGAAGTAAGCCATTGACCATGGAGACCTTATCGGAAATTTCATTCTTCAAATTTTCCAAAATGGGTTGTAGTTCCCTATCGGTTAAATTGGATTGGATCAATTCAATAATAGCAATGAAATTGTTCAGGGGCGCCCTTACATCATGGGTAAGTAGCGAGAACAGTTTATTTTTGAGTTGATTGACCTTTTCGAGTTCCTCGTTTTGATCTTCCAGTGCTTTTTTGGCGAGTTGGAGGTTTTTTGTTTGCTTGTCGACTTCATTTTTCAGCATTTGGTTCGCATTAAGCTGTAAATTCAAATGTTCAGACTCAATAGCTTTATACTTAAACCCAATGATCAACGAAAAAAGGATTAACTGGACAGTTACTAGGATTGAAGTCATAAGAATGATCGGATAAGTATAAAAATCAAAATATCTTTTGAAAAACCAAGCGCCTATGTACAATATTGCTGCCAGTAGCAAGGGGGTGTAAGAATACAGATAGTACCGGTTCAATTTATGGGCATGGAACAACCGAAAACCTGAAAATATGTTCAGGAACATCGAAGCCAGGGACATAATGGCGGCGAACAGTACAAAGAAATCATTCAACCACTCGATCCCAGTTGTCAGATTATTTGTGATATGCAAAACCGGGAGGCTGCCAACAATCCCTATTAATACCGTATAGGCCCTGTATAGTTTGGGAAAGGCACCCTGCTCTATACTGAGGTAATTTTTTGTAAAGAGCAATAACCCCAAAGTCGAGATCATGGCCGTGGTAAGGGAAGCCTTATCGGCTATTATGGAGGCCGTACCGCCAAAAGATCCATCTAAAAAAAAATATAGGCTCCAGTGTAGGGTCAACCCAAAGATGAGTATAAAGTAATAGAGCAAAACCTTATACTTTAACACGAAAAAAGAAAGCAGGTGATATATACCAAAGACACTAAAGACAGAAGTGAAGATAATGTTTTCCAGATACTTAAAATCAAGAATGTCCATGTTTGGTTAAGCTGTTGGTTGAGCACATATTTGTTGGCAGGCCAAAAAAGGTGTTCTTTGGTTTAAAGGAATCCAATATATATATTTTTTGGCACAAATAGCAAGAATCCAACTTTATCGACCCTGTGGCCATAGAGCGGATAACGGAAACTTCAAGCAGTGGGCAAATCTGTCCACGATAGCTTTTTTCTACTTTGGGTAAAATCACAACACCCTTTCTGTCCATACACAAAATGGTCTTTTATTGGTCGGGAACCAATGCATTGGGGCAACCACCAACAGCTGTCTTGGATTGTGAATAGGGCTTGGTTTCCAAGGGATGATTTCCCCAACCGAACAATTACCGGGCGACCTCTACATTTAATTCAAGCTTAGTACATATTTGATTGGAGTACAACATCTTTTGATTTATTTTTGCCAGGCAAATAAAAAATTGGCTGATGGATGAGTTTGAGCGTAAGAAGGCAGAATATGAACGGATTAAAAAACTGAACGAATTTGACCTCGATTATAGGAATCTTCAGAACGAATTTGAAGGCTTGGTCCAGTTGGCTGCCAATATAGCCGATACAGAGTTGTCCTTGATTAACTTAATCGATAATTACTCCCAATGGACGGTAACATCAAACTCTTCGGAATTTATGCAAATTGACCGTGAGGAGTCTGTTTGTCAGTATACGGTTCGTGCCGGGCAATTAATGGAGATTCCACGTCTTGATGAAGACGAACGGTTCAGTGACAAACCTTTTGTCAAGGGCAGTGAAGGACTCAAATACTATCTGGGGATTCCACTTAAAACGCAAACAGGCGAGAATATCGGAGCGCTTTGCGTAGTGGATTATAAAGAGAAGAAAATCCCCCCTGAGAAGAAAAAATTGTTAAGGTTGGTTGCCGACGAGGTCGTAAGGAGGCTCGAGTACAAAATGAAATTGGATGTGCTGCAAGAACAACTTGACAAGGCCATTGTTCAGCGCAATCAAATGGCACACGACGTTAGAGGGCCCGTTGGCGGTATTCTTGGACTTGCCGTGAGCGCCGAAAATGAAACCCTTGATCATGGGGAGTTTGGGATGTACATGGAAATGATAAAGGGCTCGGCTTCCAAACTCATGGATTTTACAGATGATATATTGGACAAGCAAAAAGCCCAACAGAAAGAAAATTATTTTAACCTCTTAGAATTGGAAAGGCACCTTCACGATCTTTATGTGCTGCCGGCCCTCAACAAGCATATAAACCTTGAGTTTATTTCAAACGAATCAAAAAACCATTATAAATTTTCAAGAAGAAAACTGCTCCCCATTGTTGGGAACCTTATCGCCAATTCCATAAAATTCACGGCACCAAAAGGGGAAATAAAGGTAAGGCTTGACATAATACAAAAGGAAGAAACCTTATTGCTGCAGATAGCGGTGGAGGATAATGGAAAAGGCATTTCAAAAGATAAACTCCAAAAACTGACAAAGTCGGATTTAGGGGAAGATAAGGGGACAAGTGGTGAAAAGGGGTATGGTTTCGGCATTAGGCTTGTGACCGATATGGTCGGCAGTATCGGGGGCAGGCTCGATATTGCCTCGCAAGAAGATAAGGGAACAACTGCCACTGTGGAAATACCTATTGTCCCATAACCCTAAAAACAGGGAAGTGCCACCTTGAACCATGGCCTTGGAAGAAATTCGGGCCAAAGATTTTTTATGATTTTTCCCAATCCTTTTTTTGGGTCCGGTTGGTGCCCAAGGCTGTTTTGGTTTGGACCGGACAAAAGTTGTATGTGAGCTTACTGATTGGATCATGGATCGGTCGGTCCGTTCAAATTTGAAATCCAATACTTTTTCCTCGTTAGCCGTAATCAGGGCAGCCCCTTGAACAAAATTTCTTTATTGTTCCAAGTTCCCTGAGTTCCCCAACAGTATCAACCCTGCTAATGGACCGTATTCTTATGGTTTGATAAAATAGGGGCGAATGAAAATTTGCCGTTAATCCGAAATTTGTAAATTGCAGGGTCAAATATTTGCATTTCCCAATAAATGAAGCCAGAACATTTGCATAACCTCAAAATCAACGCTCTTTCCGATAATGGCACAGAGGAGGATTTCAGTATGATGTACGAGTTCTATAGGCCCAAGCTTGTTGTGATCGTAAAGAGTTATATCCCTTCCCGGGAAGATGCCGAGGAAATCGTTCACGATGTCTTTATCAAACTATGGGAGAAATGGGAAACTTTGCAGATCAACTCAAATTTCACGGGCTATATCTACAGTATGACCCGAAACGCCTGCTTGGACTATCTACGGACAAGAAAGAATAAGCTTACCAAGGATCTGTCGGCCGAACAACAGGAGTTTTGGTTGAACCATGGCGCTTTGGCCGATGATATGGCCTCGTCCATTTTGGCAAAAGAGTTACAGGCCCTCGTTGATGGGGCCATAGATGAACTACCTGAAAAGTGCAAAAAGGTCTTCAAGAAAAGTCGCATGGAAGGACTCTGCCACCGAGAAATTTCCAAAGAAATGGAAATTTCCCCAAAAACGGTTGAAAACCACATAGCCAGGGCCTTGCGACAGCTTAGAGCGGCTTTGGGCGAGTATTTGCCCACCCTGTTTTTTTAATTTTTGCCTCCGGACTAGGGGATGTTTCCTTTTTTTACGTCTTGCTAATGAATACTGTTCCTGAATACAATGAACAAAAAGGATATTATTGCATTGGTCGAAGGCCGTCTGGCCAATGAAAGAAAGCAAGAAGTTGTCAAGTGGTTGCTCAAAAACCCAAAACAACAACAACGCTACCATATTTTAAAGGCAAAGCATGTGGCCAAATCACTAAAACAAAGTGGTCATGGCAATTCCGGCAGTCCAAAAAAGATTTATACCAAATGGTTTAAATATGTAGGGTACGCAGCTTGTGCAGTCCTGATTTTTTCCCTCGCATATACATTGACCTTGCCTAGCGGCCAAACCGAAATACAGGACAGCCCCCGGATTACCATGGAAACCTCAATTGGCGAGAATAGAACGATCGTGCTGTCCGACGGTACCAAAGTGACCCTTAATGCCAACACCACATTGTCTTATCCCAAGGAGTTTTCCGGGAAATCAAGAGAGGTCGTTTTAAAGGGCGAGGCATTTTTCGATGTGTCCCACAATCCCAAAAAGCCCTTTATGGTTGCCACGGGAAATGGGATGAAGATCCAGGTCCTGGGAACGGTCTTCAATGTGAAATCGTACCCGGAAGACCTCAATGTGGAAACAACCTTGATCTCCGGTAAGGTGAAGGTTGTTGAGGAACGGGACCAAAAAACAGTGGTGTTGAACCCGTCCCAACGGGCCACTTATGTCAAAGATGCCGATAAACTCATTATAGATAATGTACAGACCGAAAACCTGACCGCATGGCGCCAGGGCAAACTTATTTATGATGAGACACCGATACGCCAGGTAATAAGCGATCTAAAAAGAAAGTACAAAGTTGACATATCCGTTGAGTCACCGGGCATAATGGACTATAAATATACAGGGGAGTTCGATAACCTTGGTATAGAACAAATATTGGATCTTTTTGAAGTTTCCTCACCGATACTGTATCAAATGAAAAATAACCAAATAACACTTTATATGAAGAAATGACCCAAAAAAGAGAGGAGGGTGTTCCCGCACCCCCCTGCTCAATAATTATTCAATCACATAGAAATGTAATTAAACATCGTAAACTCATCAAAATTATGGAAAAAAAGGAACTTTTTTTACCAAAGGTCCCAATTATTAGGATAATGAAAATCTATTTAATCTTAGTGGCACTTACCCTGGCCAAGTTATTTGCTTCTGAGGCAAATGCCCAAAGTATTTCGTTAGAGGCAAATAATGTGAGATTAAAGAGGATATTGAACGAAATTGAACGCAAGAGCGATTACAGCTTTTTCTACAACAACAGTATTGTAGATGTGTATTCCAAAAAATCGCTCAAAGTAGAGAATAAGACATTGGATGCCGTATTGAACGAGCTGTTCTCGGAATCCGATATCGCCTTTAGCTTTGTTAGAGATCAAATCATTCTTTTTCCAAAAGACAACCCCGAAATTAAAAACAAAATAGAGCGTCTTTTAAACAAGCATGTCGATAAAATGCCGACAGCCTTGAGCCCCGATAGGATCAATGAACTTATCAGGACTACGGTGCAGTTTACCGTTAATGGAAAGATCACGGACAATGCGGGCACCCCTATTCCGGGAGTATCTATTTTGGTAAAGGGGACCTCCAAGGGTACTACTACCGATTTTGATGGTAATTACAGCATCATGGCAGATACCGGGGATGTTCTTATGTTCAGCTACATAGGCTTTGTAACCCAAGAAATCGAAGTGGGCGACCAACAGACCATAGATGTTGTTCTAAAAGAGAATGTGGCCGCCTTGGAAGAGGTTGTCGTTGTAGGTTATGGTACCCAGAAAAAATCCGACCTCACCGGAGCCGTTGGGGCCGTGGATAGCGAGACCCTCTTAAAAGCTCCAGTAAGCAATCCCCTCCAAGGGATGAGGGGCAAAGTGGCCGGTGTAAACGTGTTTTTAAACTCCGGTTCTCCAACAGGATCCCCTAGAATAGTGATTCGTGGTGTGGGTACCATCAATTCATCAACAGACCCCTTATATGTTGTGGATGGTGTGGTAATGGACGACATCCAATTCATAAACCCCAACGATATTGAACGCATGGAGGTATTGAAAGATGCATCATCCGCTGCAATATATGGGGCAAGGGGTGCCAATGGCGTGGTTTTGATCACCACCAAAAGAGGCTCAAAAGATGAAAAAATCTCAATTGGTTATGATGGTTTCTTGAGCGTGGGAAGCATCCGCAAGAAGATGGATTTGCTGAACGCGGAAGAGTGGTTGGAAGTAGTTCGTACAGGTATGGAGAATACTCCAAAGTACCGTCCTGGCGACCCAGCCCCCGTATTTACGACCAATGACCCAAATTTGTTCGATGCACAAGGAAACCCGCTTTATGATACCGACTGGCAAGATGAAGCCACGCGTACTGCCTATTCCAACAATCACCAATTGTCCATTCAGCAAGGGAGTGAAAAATCATCCATAGGGGTATTTTTGAATTATTCCCATATAGAAGGAATAATGCTGAACAATGAATTGGATAGGATCAGCGGAAAAATCGCTTATGACGTTACTCCAAAAGATTGGCTAAAATTGGGTGTTAACCTTATGGTGAACGATGTTAAGGACACCGAATTTGAAGAGGGCGGTGGTGGCCAGACACCAAGAAGGACCATGATTGAAATGCCCCCGATTTTCCCGGTAAAATTTCCCGATGGAACGTGGAGCAATAGCCAAATGATCAGCGATGCCTATAACTTGGAGTCCATGTCCAATCCGGTTCACGTATTGGAGACACAGGAAAGGTTCTGGGAAAGAAACCAACTTTTCGGGAATTTCTATGCCAATTTCAATATTTTGCCAGGTCTGGAATTTAGAACGCAATTCGGTTTCGATAAAAATATCAGGAACAAAAAAGAGTACTCGCCACGAGATTTGGTAAATATTTCGGCACCCAATGGTTTTGCCCGTATTTTTAATGAAAAAAGTACCTACTGGCAGCAAGAAAACTATCTTACCTACAATCAGGACTTTGGTGACCACAGCATCAATGCCATGTTAGGTTTGAGTTGGCAAGAACGCACTTACGAATCTTCCAACATTTTTGCCAGAGGGTTTAGCGACGATTTTTTCCGCTACAACAATATCGGGTCAGCAAGTAATCCAAGTGCACCGGAATCTACCACCAACGAATGGGCACTTAATTCCTATTTTGTTCGTGCCAGCTATTCCTATAAGAGTAAATATTTGCTGACTTTGACAGGAAGGGCAGATGGCTCCTCAAGATTTGGTGAGGACAATAAATACGGATTCTTCCCATCCATAGGTGCTGGTTGGAACATCAGTGAAGAAGCCTTTATGGAAGACGTAACCGCAATCAACCGACTTAAGCTACGTGGTAGCTACGGTATTACGGGCAACACGGAAATCGCCCCCTACAGCTCATTGGCAACTGTTTCTTCGGGAACGGTACTGTTAAATGGCACAAGGGTTAGCTCAAGCTCCGTAAACCGTTTGGCAAACCCAGGATTGGAATGGGAAAAAACCAGTCAGTTTGATATTGGATTGGATCTTGCCGCCTTTGATTATAGGTTGCGTTTGGAGTTCGATTACTACGATAAGTTGACAAAAGATCTTTTATTGGATAGACCAGTGCCCTATACTTCTGGATTTACTTCGGTAAGGGACAATATCGGCTCCGTTTCCAACAAGGGTATCGAGGCCATGATTACGGGAGAGATTATCCGTAAAGCCGATTTCGGTTGGGAGACCTCCTTCAACATGAACTATAACAAGAACAGAATCGAAAGTTTGGGCGAAAACGATGAAGACATCGAACCCGGGCCATTCTGGGTATCCGGTAGCCAGACCATTCTTCGAGTTGGAGAATCTTTGAGCTCTTTCTGGGGATACGAGCGTTTAGGCACATGGGGAACGGACGAAGCTGCAGAAGCTGCCGAGGTCGGTGCTGTTCCAGGAGAGGCCAAACGATCAGCAGAAAAGAAAATTCTTGGAAAAGGCCTGCCGGATATTACAGGAAGTTTCATAAACACCTTCCGCTATAAGAATTTTGACTTCACCGCTGATATCCAATTTGTGGCAGGGGTAGAGATCATGCAACAATTCTATCACTCTACCGAAGACCGCTCCGGTATTGCAAATGGGCTCTCCACCATACTTTACGATGGATGGACCGAGGATAACCAGAACACCATGGTACAGGAAATCAGGAACCAAGCCTATGCAGGACAGAACAGCCAGGTAGACAGCAGATGGGTCGTGGATGGCTCCTACATCAGAGGAAACCTATTCTCCTTGGGCTACAATTTTAACCAGCAGTTCTTGGATTTGATGGGCTTGAACCGTTTGAGAGTTTATGCCAGTTTGGAAAATGCCTTTGTAATCCATTCCAAAGACTTTCAAGGGTACGATCCCGAAGCAACTTCTTGGGGCGGAAATCAATGGGGACAGAACATTTTCTTCTTCCAATACCCCAAGCCTAGGACTTTTACCATCGGATGTAGCCTCAAATTTTAATACATAAAAAAAATATCATGAAAATTAAGTATATAGTTTTTCTAATCGGAATAATTGTATTAGGGTCTTGTTCGGACTTTTTGGAAGAACAACCTCTTGCCGAACTTGATTCCAACCAGTTCTTTTCAGAACCAGATCAAGCATATAGTGCAGTAAATTCATTATATAGAACAGGTGCTCCAAATATGACCGATGGTGGAGTTTATAGCGGAACCCCCCTAATGTTGGGCGGATACATGTCCGGCTATTTCTATAATGAGTATGCAGGTCAAGAGCTGCACGTGAGCAATACACAGGAACTCACTTTGAACGGCGATAATATCGGAGGTTATTTGCAGGACAGATGGAGAGAGCTCTATTTAGGAATTTCCAGAGCAAACAACGCTATCAAATACATACCGGAAACACCCGAACTGAGCGATTCCGAAAGAGCCCAGTTGTTGGCCGAGGCCAAATTTTTCAGGGCATTTTCCTACTATTATTTGGTAAGATGGTTCGGTCCGGTTCCATTGACGACGGAGCCCTATGAATCTTTGGAGAACCTCTATCTTGAAAGAAGCCCGATAGCCGATATATATGCTTTGATAGAGCAGGATTTAAAGGATGCCCTCGAAGGTGGACTGCCAACGGTAAGTATGGTGGACAATGGCAAACGTGTTACTGCTGGGGCAGTGGCAACCTTATTGGCCGATGTTTACCTGACCATGAGCGGAAACCCTTTAAATGCCGATCGTTACGCCGATGCAGCGGCATTATCCCAGGAAATCATCAACGGGACCTACGGTTCCTATGGTTTGGTACAGCATGATGAAGTATCTCCGGGAGTAATCGATCCAGAAAACTCAGCATACAACAAGATCAGAAAAGGGGATGCATCAGCAGTGGAGCATATTTATATAAAAGAATATGATCCAGAGATAGCTACTTCGGTTTATCCAAGATATTCCTATCCCGTGGCACTTGCTTCAGAAGTTCTTTATGATATTACCAATGGGGGGTATTTGCCTTCAGAAGGATTTTTGGACCTCTATGACCCTGATAATGACCTTCGGATTCAGGAAAAGCAGTTTTTCCATTCCAGTTTTGAAGGTACAGGTCAGACCTTTTCAACAGCACCTTATATATGGCATGATGATACAGCGGTATTTGAAACGGCAATGTCTGGAAAGGATTTTGCGGTTTACGGTTATGCCGATGTGCTTTTGATTGCTGCCGAGGCCATTGCAAGATCCAGTGGGGTAACTTCAGATGCCATCAACTATTTGGCCCAAGTGCGCTCTAGGGCGTATTGGCAATCCGATTTGGCCACTGTCGAAGCGGACCTTGCCGGTTTGGGAACGGAAGCTTTTGTACAGGAGGTGTGGAAAGAAAGACACAAAGAATTGGTCTTCGAATTCAAAACCTGGTTCGATATTGTTCGCACAGGTCAGTTTCCGGTAGCCGATGCACCGGGCAGTATATCCTTTGTAAATGCAGTAGGACATACCACGGAAAGAGGCAAACAAATTGAAGAAAAACACATGTTGTTGCCTTTGCCAGGACCTGAGCTTCAACGTAACCCTAGTCTGGGTACCGATAATAATGGCTATTAAAAATATGTAAGATGTATGGGGCCCATGGAATCCTTTATGGATGATGGGCCTCAATTTTATCATTCAAGATGTTTGGGGCAATCCCTTGCATGACATGTTTATGTCAACACAGCGCAATGGTTGTCCGTTAAACTTGATTCATTTACCCATAAAAACCAAACATATATCCATGCAGATTATAGAGAACAGCACTGTTTACGATGCTATCATAGTAGGCTCGGGAGCAGGAGGCGGTATGTCGGCCAAAGTTTTGTCGGAGGCCGGCCTGAAGGTCGCTGTGGTCGAGGCCGGTCCCTTCTTCGACCCGGCCATGCCGGAGCACCAGACCCAGTTGAAATGGCCCTACCAGAGCCCCAGGCGCGGCAAGAGCACGCGATTCCGTCCCTTCGGGGATTTTGATGCCGCCTACGGCGGCTGGGACATCGAGGGGGAGCCCTACACCCAAGGGGAGGACACCCGATTCGATTGGTTCCGCTCGCGGATGCTGGGGGGGAGGACCAACCACTGGGGAAGGATCTCCCTGCGTTTCGGCCCGAAGGACTTC
>NZ_JBSXNR010000008.1:0-10866 GCF_056857735.1 Flagellimonas sp. L-11 | reverse complement strand
AGGAGAAGTTCAAGGACAGTGGCGGGCTACTGCGGAACCTGGTCATGTTGACGGTCCAGGATACCGGCACACGCCAAAGGTACCGTGAAATCGGCCTAAGGCATCAAATCTTAATATCAACGCAAACTTAAACTAGAGCCTAGTATTTGTCTAACTTTCTGCATACCAAGGGTTTTATTGGCCATAATTTTAAGAAGTTGGTTATGCAGCCTAATGTACTCCAGCATTATGGATTTGTTCCCTTGGTGGTAAACCTTGCTTCGGAATCAGTGGTAAACATTGCTTCGGAATATCCAGTCCAATTCTTGGAATTGATTTTTCATCCTTTTTTTTGGACCTTATTAGGTGTTTTTTGGTTTATTATTTTTCCAAAATATCATTTAGATTTACATGAAACTTTTTAATGAAAAAAAAAGGATTCATTTGGGCCATTCTGTCCGAAAATAAATAGCTACAGATATAAACATTGGCAATGGGCCAATGATTAGGTAAATGGATTTTTAAGCGCATAATTCCTTAAGTATTTTTTAGAGAAGGTTTTTGTCCGATTAAGCGAAGTTCTTCTTGTCACCGTTTAAAACTTTAAATTCTTTGGGCAAGAACAATCTTCCAAAGGATTAAAAATATCTTCATAAATCAAGCTAAAATTTGCCTTTTTGCCTTCAGGACTTCAATAGGGCCTTAATTTGGACTTGCAGGAAAAAAATGGGCTCTTAAGTTGAAGTATAGCCGATATCTTATTGGATATACTTTTGAGAAAACGGTCCCTATGGAATAGAATTTGTACCTTTATTCTAAGAAAAAGAAGCTATTATGGCGACAATCGATTTAAGGAAAACGGTCAAGGAGTACGTGGATACTGCGGACGTAAGACTTTTAAAAATGATAAAGGCACTGGCCGAAAGCTACCAAAAGGACGAGCAGGAACTTACCTTGGACGAAGAGCAATACCAAATGATAGACAGGCGAAGGGAAGCGCATTTAAAGGGCGAGAGCAAATCACTTACTTGGGAAGAGGTTAAAAATAATGCAAGAAACGCCAGCTAGTAAATGAGCTATATTTTGGAGATTAAGGATGAGGCCAATCTGGAATCATAGAGGCATACCTTTATTATCAAGAAAAACGAACAGGACTGGGCGAGGAATTTTTGGAACATTTGGACGGTTATTTTGAGAGGATTGTTTCGAACCCGAAACACTTTCCTAAAAAGCGGAAACCTTACCGGGAAGCATTCATAAAACGTTTCCCGTTTCTAATTGTTTACGAGATCATAAAAAACAAGATAATTGTTTACTCCGTATTCAACACTTGGCAAAATCCGGAGAAGAAGAAAAAATAATCCTCCAAAACAAATCACATTTATTTTCCAAAAACTCCCTGTCTTTTGTTCTGTTCTCTGAATGGATGAGACGGATAATGGGAGTCCTTGAAAAACGCAAATTCATATCAGCCAATATTTCGTTTAAGTACTTTAAATCGATTTCTTACGGCCATATTCAATTTTTTCCGGCAAAGGTGGTATACCTTACCCATTTATATAGATATTAGTGTTCCAGCATATTCCATTATCCATTATTTAAGGTCCAGATTGTCTTTTTTGTTGGAGCTCCATTATCAGTACCTATGAGTGAAAATGAGCCAAATACATCTTTTTATCAATTCATATATTTATTGTTATTGTGTCGAATATCACACCTCTAATCGGTTCAAATCTCATTTCTTAAACATGAAATAAACGGCTAAAATCAAAAAAAAGAAAGGAAATGATATGGTTCGGACGAAACGTTTCTGTCTTGAAGACCACCAGGGTGAATACCGCAAAAAACAACGAATGCTGTTACCTCTTGCAGTACTTTCAATTGGATGAGGCCGAACGGTCCCCCATGCTCCTTTTACCCAATCCTTTGGCGGGTACTTGTAACATATGTTCAAACAGCGCTATGCCCCCAACTGATTAGTATTATGGATACAAACCCAAGCTTATTGAACCACTTCCATTCTGAAAATTTGAGGTGGCCATATCAGGTCATGATCATAAATGAATTGCTCATGACCAACAGGCCAATTGTCAAAAATGCTTTCATCGAGAATGTTAGGGTTAGTTAATCGTACCGGGACCTTGATCCATGGTCAGATGCGTGCTCTTTTCAAAGGGTGGAAATCACATAAAATCCAAGATGGGATGAGTGTGTGCCTGGGACATATAATGAACAATGCACATGGATAATGATCCCGGACGGGACGATTACTTTTTGAGTTTTTTGAGTTCCCTTTTGGATGCCTTCAAAATCTTATGGAGTTCTTTTCTTTTCTGTTTGCATTTTGATTTTGATATTTCCTCTTTCGTGCGAAACAAAAGGGATTCACAATAAGCAATTCTGTATTTTTTTGGGAATTGCGTAACCTTTTTGTACAAGGGTCGATTTGTGGCAGTGTTGAAGATGAAAAATATTTCGTTAAAAACAATGTGGAGCTATTTAATTTAACCCTAGTTCATAAGACGACAATTTTTATGCCAAGTATGATGAAATACATGTAGTTAATACAATGAAATTTTATGCGCGACGGGTTATTAATCCTTTCAAGGAACGGAAATGCTTCAAACTCAAGTAAAAACGATTTGTATAGGGGTCGATGGCCACTGAAGTCTGTTCCAAGGGTCAATTGTCTATAAAAAAGTAAAACCACCGACAGGATATTGAAACCTGACCTTAAAATTTTTTTAAGAATTCTAGAAAATTACATCTGAAACCTGGAACTCAAACCCTTTCGTGCAAAAAACCAATCTTTTCGGTCAATTTTTTTAGCGTAAATCAAGAAGGAGTAACCTCCACGGAATTGTGCCCTGATAAATGTCTTAATAGGTAGTGCACATACATGATCATCAGAGCGGCGAAAAGATATTCGTTGAAGTAGTTGTATGCTGGATGTGAGCTTGGTTGATAGACTTTAAAGGAAACAATATAGTTCAAAAGGGTCAGCATGCAAAAAAAAGCCATATACCTTACCTTTGAAAAGCATGCAAAATAGGTCCTGTAGGAGAGCAACAGGGAAATTTCTTTGGAACAATATTGTCCCATAATGGGCCATAAAAAGATAAGGGGCAGTGAGAACAACCTGGCTTCCCTTGCCAAAGCCCCCACGAGAACGGCAACGGTGTTTATGGAACAGCTCACCACAAATGCCCGGACAAAATCTTCCTCTGACTTTTCACGGTCATGGCCATGGGGACCAAAGATGAAGTAAACGAAAACACCCAAGGTCAAGACAATCGAGATCAGGGTCTCGATGGAACTATGGGTATCCCTGAAATTTTCACCGATTGAAAATAATCTGGACTCAAATTCGAGTTGAGTAGGTTCCCAGAGACCATTCTGTTCCAAAAAAACCATAAGGAACACGGCATAGACCAGTATGGGCAAGCCTATCAAAAGGTAATCCAACAACCGTTCAAAGGAATATGGTTTTCGATTTTTAGGGCTAAGATCCGGAGAAAAGGCCAAAAGTCCCGGAATCAAAAAAGCGGTGTTCTCCCGGGCTATCATCGCAGCTGTGAACCAAAGTACGTAACCCAGCCACTGTCCTTTCAAGAAACAGGTTAGACCTGCAAAGAGCAGGCAGTACTGTAACGGTTCATCATAACTGAAGATCGGTGGGAAAAAGGCAAATAGCACCGAAAATGACAGGAAGAAGATAATGATGTTCATGATGCCTTTTACATATCCCGAATCCATCACCCTCGAAAACCTGAATAACAACAGTCCGGCTAGGAACAGAAGGGAAAAATTCACCCAAACAAAGGCCTTGCCCAAAGTTAATCCCAAGCCGTTTGACACCTGTTCTATCAAGAGGGTCGTCAAAGGTCTCCTGGCAAAGGGGGCAAATTCCTTGTGATAGGTAATCTGTGAGGTGAGGAACCCATTGGAGATGACGTCGTTTTTTTCGTTGATCATACTGTCAACGTCACTGGACATATGGATTTCAAAAATTAGCAGGCAAAATCCAGCACTTATCAAGTAGGGAAGAATGAATCTGAATATTTTCAAAGAACCTTTTCCGAAAGAATTGGGGGCATCACCAATCTTGGCCATATGGTTCTTTAAAAGATACATACGCCGGATGCAAGTGTGAATATATCAAGTGTCATTGGTGTTGCGATATGGATATCCACTAGCTTTCGATGAATTTAAGGAATCTGGGGGAGATTTAAAAAAGGAACAATAATTTAGTATGTTGGAATCGAAGATTTGTATGATTACCATTTTTAAAGGGCTTAATTGAGATTTGATAAATTGGTTGGATTGCCATAATTCCCTATATGGGCCATAAACCCGGATTCCACTTCATGTATTGATGGCTTTAGGACAGGTCACTTTTTGTTCCTGAACCTGCTGCCAAAGGAAGGGCTGTTTTCCATGCTGCTTTTATCTGATGTCCGTAAAAAGAGATTTCAAAGATTTTCTATGGAAAATCCATCAGGGATGAGCCCAAAGTAAAGGTATTTCCTGATGCAACGGACATATGCAAATTACATGACATTTCCAGTTTGGAGCAAGACCCTTGCCCTGAATTCATCGAACTCTTTACAGAATTTTTCAAAACGGATATTTAAAGACTCATGACTTACCGTATGCATTGCATTTTTTCTAATGTGTTTGGTTGGGGTCAATCTCAACAGGTCCGCTTGGTGGCTATCCACTTCCACCTTGAGATCGGCAAGTACTTCCGACTTGACCTTGACCATTTTTTTGAAGTGGTTGTTCCTTTCCCGCATTGTGCGGGTCATAACAGTTCCAAAGGCTTCCGAGGTCAACAGTCTGTCAAGGAAAACAACCTCGTTCTCCATATGTTTGACAAGAGATTTCCATCGTCTTATGTTGTAATTGTAGTACGATAGCATTTCTTTAAAGGTCTCATCTTGTTGGTTCATACTTATTTGTTTTTACGCTGTATGGAAACTTCTCCTTTTAGCGGGATAAACCCTTATTTCTTGGCCAGTTTGAGATACTCCCTAAAATGCAATCTTCCCATGAAAAGCCTTGCTGAATTGTCAACAATCTTCTTTGCGCTTTCATCTGAATAACCAAGCTGGATGGTGTATCCGATCATTAGTTTTTGCTCTTGGGCATTCATATAATGGTGTTTGTAGACCATACTGAACAGCTGATATATCCGTCCCAGCTTTTCCTCTTCATCCTTTGGAGGGAGAGAGATGAATTTTTTTGGATTGGCAAGGATATGACCATATTCCTCCGGTCTTATCCCAAGCTTCTCGGAAAATCTTTTGATTACTTTTTCTTCTTCTGCATTGAGCGAACCGTTGGCGGTCATCATTTTAACTACGGAAGCAAAATTGGCCACTTTATTTTTGTATTCCTTTGATTCAAAAAAACTAACAATTTCCATATTTCTGATTTAGTTGATGAATTTGGTGAGTAACAGGTCGACCACATCAACAAGAATCAAGATGATAATCACCCATTCCAATCGGCTGCTCTCGCGATGGTAAGTCATATCCTTGAACAGTTCAAGGTTATCCTTGATGATCTCAATCTGATAATGGATACATCTATATCTGTTCTTTAGGTCAAATGTGATTTTAAGATCATGGTCCAATTTGTTTAAGTTTTCATCCTCCCACGTAGCCTCGGGGGAATCAAAAATATAGAGGTTCTCCGAAATTTTGTTCTTCACGTTCAGTACACGGCCAATGTACCTTTTGAGCTTGGCTCCACTAATGCTCAACCGCCCATTTTTTTCCAGATTGGCAGTATGTTTTTCAGTGTCAGTTAGAATTCCCGAGGTAATCCCTGCATATCTGTTCAATGCCACTGATTGGGATACATACAACATGATCAAACGAATTGAATCGACATGGAATGTCGTTAGGTTTACCTTGTCAAAGGTGACCTTGCTCTCCTTTTTGTCAGTGCAAACCTCAATTTTTTCTATAAGATGGGTTCTCAAGGGATTCCTACAGTGGGGGAGAACCTCCTTGACCACTTTTACCCTTTCCTCTGAATCGGCATTATAGGTGCACACCACACCATACTTAAAGATATGGACAAATTCGCCCTTATACCGTTCAAAAAACAGTTCATCATTATCCGAATATAGAAGCTTGGCCTTGAACGTCGACTTACAGGAAGGTATGGAAACTGCCTCGGCAATCTGATGGGCATAGGCAAAATGCCCAGATGATGAATCCAATTTTCTTATTTCTGGGGCAATCAAATCCAATGAGGTTTTCATGATAAATAAATCTTAAACTGTTGTTAGGTGATTTCAAGTATTAATGGTCTAATTGGGAATCGATTCCCCCGGTGGTTCCCGTTCTGATATATTTATGTCCGTCAACGATAGTGTGAGCGAATTCGGAAACATGGCCATATACTAAAAATCACTTAGGGTCGAAGGTTTTGGCAACCACTTGTCTTTCATCAAGAACATTGTGGAACCCATTTCTTAACTGGGGACTATTACTATCTCCATATTGTCCATTTCCAAATTGGCTTGATTGTTCCATTTCAGTTTTTATTTTTGGATCCTTGACATTGTGTCCTTCTCTTCCAAGTGTCGAAATAGCCATCAGTCCATCCCTTTTTTTAGTTGTATGGCTATCAGGTTCTTCAAGGATTTTTGATACAAGTATTGAGGCAACAAGTGCAGTGAACAAGAACAATGATTTTTTCATTTTGCATACATTTAATATGATATTACAATGAATCTCGCCGAAAGTTATATCACCTCAAGATCGGCCGCTTTTAGCGGAAATTTGCTCAACAATCCGCATGTGATATGCGAAAAAATCCTTTTTACTCTATAGTTTTTTACTTTTCTGTTCTTAAGTGGGTCGTTTACTAGATGGCCAACTGTTCTTTGTCAGGTCTCGTTGGCTGAATAGGTCATGGGCATGCATCTCAAGATATAACCTGACAAAGGGGGCAATAAATAATCCATGGGTTCCAAGGAATGATTTTTCCCTTGGTAATTGGTGTACAACTGTGAAGATCATCGCTAAGATCCGGCTCCTTAACCGTAAGAAAGCTTTTGAAATAGATCCCACTATATCTCAAAGCCCGAATCGAATAAATAGGTTTCATCGGGAGAACGGTCTTTTCTCTACTATTTTGACCACTCAAATTCCAATCTAAAGGTAATGCAATTTCGGTCGTGAAGAATTCTTTTGTGTTAAATTTAAGAAATGTGCAAGTGGCTCTTTAACAGTGAAATAAACTTAAATTCATACTTGTTGAAAGTGAGTGTCATGGTAAATAAGACAGGGTATTGGCTTATAAATGCAAGTGCCAACCCTCCTTGCTCTATCGTTCCTTTTAATTTATGTTTTTGAGAACCGACCTTTAATCGGGTTCCGTATTCTATTGTCCAGTTTTCTCCTTAAAAAGAAGTTTGTGTGGACCCTGGAAAAAACTAAACGACAGTTTCATAAAAATTAGCCAAACTTAAATACAACCTATCGGTTTTTTCACTTCATTTGGATTATGATTTAAGAGCCTCGCTTACGGCGAAAGGAAATGCTTGCAAACAACAATGTCGGGGTTTTGGTATATAGGGAATTCGTCTCCAAAACCATCTACAGGATAGGTGCCCGACGAAGAGGATGTATTCCCAAAATCATTACGCCAACTAGTGTTCCATACCTTGGTCTTCGGACCAGCCTCCAATTTTTTTTACATAGCCTGATTAAGACCTGTTCCATACAAGGGGCCTATTATTGCCCCCCTTCTCTGTATGCATTCAGGACAGGTGATTCTTTTACTGACAAATACTGAATTTATTGATCCAAAATTATATACTATGAAAACCGTAATTATTTTAATGACCCTTGTTTTTTCCTTGATGGACATGTCCCAAGAGAATACGATTACCGCCACTTATGATGGCCTGGAAGTAGACATCTATTATTTCACGGATGATGATGGCAATACCTACTCGTTCCAAGGTGTGGAAGATGCCGTGTTGAAATCTTACAATCTTTCCGATGAATCTCTCGTAGGCCGTAATTTCAAGGTTATCTATATCATAAAAAAAGAATTGGACGGTGATACTGATGATACCTATGAGAATTATATTATCACTGGACTTTCATTGATTGATTGATTTCAAAGAGACGTCATTTCTTTATCATGGGGAAGCCAAAAAAGCAGGAGCAAAAAGGAAAAAGGATGTTGTTTGTTTCACGCTGGGGCGAGATTTTGGATGTTGCCCTTGCCGTAAAGAATGAGGGACATCATGTCAAACTGTTCATAGAGGATAAATCGTCGCGTGAGATCGGGTATGGTTTTGTGCCCAAAGCCTTTGATTGGAAAAAGCACATCAAGTGGGCCGATTACATTGTGTTCGACTATACGGGGTATGGTGCAGCATGCGAGGATGTAAGGTCCACAGGAAAATTGGTCTTTGGAGGTTCCCCATACACGGATCGTCTCGAAATGGACCGTAATTTTGGTCAGGCAGAACTTCGAAGGCACAAAATAAAGACTTTGGCATCCAAAGATTTTGACTCGTTCTCAGATGCCATTGGCTTTATTGAAGCCAACCCAAATGCCTATGTGCTCAAACCGTCCGGAAACACACAGGAGCTTAAACAGCTGTTGTTCGTGGGCAACGATGACCGTGGGCAGGATGTGATCCGGATGTTGTATGCCTATGAGAAATCATGGGGCGACCGCTTTGGTACGTTTCAGTTACAACATAAGGTGAAGGGCGTTGAGGTTTCCATAGGCGCCTACTTTAATGGAAAACAGTTTTTACAGCCTGTGAACATTACATTTGAGCACAAGAAACTGTTTCCCGGGGAGCTGGGGGTTTCAACAGGGGAAATGGGCACCAGTATGTTCTGGACAAATGACTCTCCGTTGTTCCGGAGGACATTGAAACCTTTCGAAAGTACTTTGGCGGAACAGGGGTTCCATGGACATATCGACCTGAACTGTATTGTCAATGGCAATGGACTATATCCCTTGGAGTTTACTTCAAGGTTTGGATACCCCCAAGTGTTCATCCAACGGGCGGGTCTTTTGGATCCCATTGGTACACTACTTATGGGGGTCGCGGATGGAACCAAAACCCAGATCCAGGTAAGAAAAGGGTTCCAGGTTGGGGCATATATTGTTGTGCCCCCATTTCCTTACGATGATAAAAAGACGTTTGAGCTTTTTTCCAAAGACGCCGTGATAGTATTTAAGAAAGACCAAAAAGAGGGAGTACATCCAATGCATGTGAAAAAAGTGAACGAACAATGGCTTATTACTGGAAATACTGGAATAGCGGTCTTGGTGACCGGTACCGGGATTACCATGCGGGATGCACAGAGGAATATGTACAACCGTATCCAAAATGTCATTGTCAACAATGGATATTACCGAACTGACATCGGTGACCGATGGTTGGAAGATTCGGATAAACTGTGGTCATGGGGACTATTATAGATTTTGACCAAAATGGGAGACAATTTTTAAAGTGGGAAAGACCCCCAGATCAGTTCTTGGCAGCTATGCCTGAAGAATGGCGGTGGGATTTTCACATTTATCTGGAGAATACCACAGGTCATATGGAGTTGTTTGCTATCACGGAACAGGATCATATTTTGGGGGGAGGAATGGTATTCAAGGGCCTTCCACCAGAGATGGAAATTTTTGAAAAGGAAGTGGAACCTTTAGTGGAAAGAGGTTATTTATATATTGGTTTCCTATTTGTGGTACCGAAGTACAGAGGACAGTTTATAGGAAGCACTTGGTTGAGATGTATGAAGGCTTTATATAGCGACAAAGGTTTTTGGCTCACGGTTGAAGAACCGGGTCTAATTGAATTTTATGAAAAAAATGGGTTCAAATGGACGAGTACTCTTGTCCAAGGTAAACGGTATGAAGAACTCTTGAAGTCCGAACCATCGAAGTATTTTGGAGGTTAGCCAAAAGCATCTTAGCGGGATTTTTTTTCATGTTTGTAGCAGGCATAATTCCAAGAACCTACTTCTGGTACAGCATAAGCCAAAGAACAGGATTTTATGTCCAACCATCGTTCTGGATAGGGGCATATCAATCATGTCTCAAGGGATTTTATTATATAGGCCATCAAAATACTTATGATAAGACCTATGTTCACCTTTGCAAAATCCCTTCCAATGACCCTATAGGTCGATTTCAGCTCCTTTTTCTTTAAAGAATAGCCCAATGCCACCTCTCTTTCTCCAAAAATGCCCACAAACGCCCAGGTCGTGCTCATGGGTACATTGGTCAGGTTGCCAAAAACCATAAGCAATAGACCATAACACAAATCTATGAGAGTGGCCGAACGTATATTCTGGGTATTCATTTTTTGGTTCACAACCTCTTGAATTTTGCCTCCTCGATTGCGAAACGTATAGGCCAATAACCCCAAAATCACTGCGATTGAAAGCAAAAAATCAATGACACCGATTTTTCTTGGTAAGAAGACAAAAATGTTGGCAAAATCCTGTATCAGCCATTGTAAGTAGACCATTTAGTAAATAGCCGATTTGTTTCTGTAACACTAGGCATGCCAAAATCCAGAGAACTGCCTGCCCCCTAGTATTATTAAAAGCTTTTTCACAAATCAGTGAATATTTGCATGAAAATAAAAAAGTTTAATCTTACAAGCTGTCTATTTTTAAAGTGAAAAAAATGTAGAGTTTTTCCTATTTAGATTAACAACAATTTTTGCATAAACACAACAATTGGGGGTCAATCTCAAAAGTTGTGTGTAAATTGAATTTATAGTTTGAACTTTGTTTTAAAAACTGACCGTATTGGATCCATACATTGACCTACTGAAGGTTCTCCTTCCCGAACTATTGATTACCCATTTCGATATTGCCAAGC
>NZ_JBSXNR010000007.1:0-2858 GCF_056857735.1 Flagellimonas sp. L-11 | reverse complement strand
AGTACAAATGCTTCAGCAGAGTCCTTCAATGCAAAAATAAAAGCCTTTAGGGCTCAGTTTAGAGGTGTCAAAAATGTAGAGTTCTTCCTATTTAGATTAACAACAATTTTTGCATAAACACAACAATTGGTCTTGATCCACGCTTTATATGATTTTAGATGGTTTTAATTGATTTTAGATGATATGCCTAAAAACACAAAACACTGAAAATCATAAGATTAACAGTGTTTTGATTTTATTTAAATAAGTTAAGTCGGGGTGGCAGAGCCTGAACCCATGACCTTAACCCCATGTAAACCAGATGTTTATGTCTTGTTTTCCAAAATAGGACATCCTATAGGACATCTTCGTGTGAGAGTTGAGTCTTTCACGGATATAAATATACCAAATGGTTTTAATTCAATACAAACAAAAACAAATAATTTCAAATTTAAATACCCTGCATATTCTCAAAAACAAATAAAATACAGATTATGTGTAAACTTGGATTATAGCATTTGGGAACCTTCTATATAAAAAACTCAAAAGTTTAGGGAATTATATTGCAGTGATTTTATACAAGCTTTCCAATTCGATTTTGGTGGTCTGTACCAACGGATGTAACGGTCTTGCCAATAGAATCAAGTGATAAAATAGGAGTTATTAAAGGGTCTGTTTTTGCATTTCAGCAAAAAAATTAAATCAATTAAGAATTATGTACACTTGGTCACAACCATCAGACTTTTGCTACAGGTGCACCTTTCATACCTTCTTCAACCAACCAACCCATAAACTTAGCAAAGGGTTCAATATCTTCGTTCACGCTGGCCGATTCCAAGGCCCTCATATATGTTTCACGTTCTTCCACCGGTATTACGGTCCAAGGGTAGCCGCCTGAGGCCAACATTACATTCATCAGAAATCGCCCCATTCGTCCATTGCCGTCCATATATGGGTGAATGAACACAAATATAAAGTGCCCCAATACGGCCCTTACCGCTGCATTTTCTTCTTTCTGCAACAGTTCGAACAATTCGGGCATGGCATCCCGTATTGCATCCTTGTTCAAAGGAACGTGCATCGACCCTCCTATATATACCTGGTCATTTCGATAACCTGCCAGATCGGAGGCTTTTAGGATACCCAAGGTCACGCTGGGCGTAAAAAGTTCCCGGTACCAATCCCCATGGTCATTGTCCACCACTTTTCCTGAATTCTCCCCTTGTAGAATATTTTTGATGCTTTCGCGCACGCGCTGGGATGCCAACCAATATCCACGGGCCGCCATGGCATCACGTTGCCTTCTGTCCGCCTCATTGTCTTTGGGGTCCCATTCGCCGCTCCTTACCCTTTCAATCAGTTCCACGGTAACCCTATAGCGTTCTATGGATAAGGAATGATATGCATCGGTAACGTACATATCCTCAACTTCCTTCATATATTTATCATGATCCTGTGGAATGCCCGGGGCTTCCGGAAAATGTGAGATTACCCCATTGCGCATTTTATGCCACAGCAAGCGAACCCTGTTCAAATAGGGAGATTTATCCCTTATGGAGAGGGCAACCGGAGGGTTATCCTCAAATGGATCGTTTTCTCGAACATCGTAACCGGCCTTGTGCATTGTCTTGACGATTTCATCCGCCAGTGCATCACGCCCAATATTTCTAAAAGCCCCTGCCAATCTCCCGGCAATGGTGGAATGTCCCCCGTCCAACAATAAACCAAGTATTTCCGATACATCTGGCACCATGGCCAATATGGTGCGCACATCCGTGGTTTTTCCTTTGAACATCCCCGGTGAACAATTTACCAGGGCCGAAGCCAAAGTCAACATTCTGATACCTTCCCATACCATAATCTCCGCTTTTGCGGGCAATGTGGATTTCATGGTGAACATAGAGGTGCCATGCAGCAGTTCCGTGTTTGAATTCGTGCCATTGATCGCACGGATGATCAATTGTTTGGGAACAGTTTGGTTGCCGGCATGAAGCAAAAGGGATTGTTCCGCTGAAATACAATAGGAATCCCCATATCGTTCGGCCAGGTACCGGGCACAGAATCTCCAATAATTGGCATACCATGAGGTACTGTCCCCCTGTTGTTCATCGGGAGGTACGATAATGTACCAACCTTGTATGATCTGTCGGATAAAGCCATTCACGCTCAACCGTTCCCGATGGACACGACTGAGTTCAGAAGTTTTGATTGCGGTGATACCTTGATCTTGCAATGTTTTTAAAACTTCAAGGGCATGGACCAATTTTTCTTGAGGTGTTGCCATTTTTCTGTACCAATCTTATTGGGCAAACATTATATTTCTATGCTGTTATGTTATTATATATTTCTGCCGTGCTAAAATTATATATTTATGACGTATAAATATTATGTTTTTATGTTAAAAATACAGAGGGAGCCAATTAAAACAGAAATCCATATCCAATATGCTTGATTTAAGGTGCAAAAAAAGGCGTTATCTATGATCTTCGACATAAAAAATGAGCATAGTAAAGAACACGCATAAGACACTGACCACGGTCCACCACAGTAAAATAATTGGATTGGTCTTATTTTACCGTTTTTAGTGGTTCCCATTATCCCAAGGTTTAGTTCATGGTTTTGTGAATTGTTTATTTCAACTGAAAAGTATACCACTATTTCATTTCAAAAGTATACCATTTTAAATTAATTAACAATGGTATCCCTGTTCCCTGGGGTACCCCAGGGAACAGGGATACTGGCGGCGCCCTGATACCATTTTTTCGATTTTTCATTTGTTCATCATTTGTTTGGTTTCTTTTAAGCGGTAAGATTCTCCGTTCATATTTATAAGGTAGGCTTTATGGGTGAGCCGGTCTACTAATGCTGCTGTTAATACG
>NZ_JBSXNR010000006.1:0-3361 GCF_056857735.1 Flagellimonas sp. L-11 | reverse complement strand
TTGGCCCACTGGTATAAGGATGTAGAACAAACAGGGTTTAAAGCCTTCAACACCATAGCAAATACAATAACCCTTAACTATAGATCCATCTTGAATTATTTTATCAATAGAAGTACAAATGCTTCAGCAGAGTCCTTCAATACAAAAATAAAAGCCTTTAGGGCTCAGTTTAGAGGTGTAAGAAATGTAGAGTTCTTCCTATTTAGATTAACAACAATTTTTGCATAAACACAACAATTGGTCTTGATCCCTTTTAAACCATATTATATCAATTTAAGATAGGTCTAAAAAACACAAAACCCCGTAATTTAAATTACAGGGTTTAATATCTTGTGGTTTGTTATAAAGTGACCTGACTGGGGCTCGAACCCAGGACCCTCTCCTTAAAAGGGAGATGCTCTACCAACTGAGCTATCAGGTCTTCAAGTTGTGCCTAGCTGTTTGGCTAAGCGGGTGCAAATATAACATCAATAATCTATTTTCCAAGGTGAATTAATGATAAATTTGTGTTTTTTTGAAATCGGATAAAATTCTTCAATATGAAAATTGTTTTAGTGGGATATATGGCAAGTGGAAAGTCGACCGTTGGACGATTGTTGGCCAGACAATTAGGGGTCGAGTTTGTCGATTTGGACGATTATATCGAGCAACATCAAAAAAAATCCATTAAAAATATATTTTCTGAAAAAGGGGAGATATTTTTTAGGAAGTTGGAGCATCAAATGCTAGCCGAGGTTTTGGAAAAAGAAAAATCCATTATCCTATCAACGGGAGGGGGAACTCCATGCTACGGAACCAATATGGCAACGATATTGAATCAATCTGACCATTCCATATATTTAAACCTGAGTATTCCGAACTTGGTGGAAAGGATTTCAAAGGAAAAAGATGATCGGCCTTTGGTGAAAAATATTGTCGACGAGGAACTACCTGAATTTATAGGAAAACATCTTTTTGAACGCAGGCCCTATTATCTACAAGCAAAACATATTTTGGATTGTAATGATTTGGATGCTGAAACTGTTGTTGCTAGGATTAAAGAACTACTCTAAATAAACCGCATTGTTCTTGGGTTCAAAATCAACTTTAATGTGTTCGCTCAGGGATGTGGATAACGATATGCCTTTAAAATCGGCCTTGATCGGGTACTTTTTATGGTTTCTGTTTACAAGTACAGCTGTTTTTAGTTGTTTTATGGACGTTTTAAGGAAGTGGTGGGTGCCATAGATCAAGGTCGTGCCCGAGTTCAGCACATCATCTACCAAAACAATGGACTTGTTTTTGTATTCTTCCTCCGAAAGTGAGGTGCTGACCCCACTTTTCAATGGGTTCTTTTTGTCCATGTCCACTTTGCACAAAATAATCTTTGCCTCCGTAATCTTTTTCAGGACAGCTATTATTTTTTTGGCAAAACTTTCTCCTCCACCATTGATTCCGGCAACTACGATTTCTTCTTCGTCCACATTGGTCTCATAAATTTGGTAAGCGATTCGCTTTGTGATGTGTTGTATTTGATCGTGGGTAAGAATACGGTTTATCATAGTGCTTGATAGTTGATTCAAAGATATAAAACAGTTTATTCCGATTCGTCCAAAAAATCGTCCAAATCCCTGCGATCTTTCTTCGTGGGGCGCCCCAAACCTTTTTTTCGGTAATGCTTTTTGGCATATTGGAGCAGTTCGTTGTGCTCAAAGGCCTCTTTTGGGGTGGTATCCTTTCGGTAAATATCGACCAATTTTGCCCCAACACGACTTTCAGGAACATCTAAAACCGTAAGTTGGTAATCAATCTGATTTTTCCGAACAACAATTTTGTCCATGGGGTAAACATCGCGTGAGGGTTTAACGGCGCTACCGTTCACCTTTACATGTCCTTTTTTTACAGCATTGGATGCAATGCTTCTGGTTTTAAAGTATCTCGTGCACCAAAGGTACTTGTCTATTCGCATGGTCTTCGCAAATCTTTGTTAATGGACAAAGCAAAAATAATGGAAAATTGTATCTTGCGCGCCTAAATAACAGACTTGATGAGGTACGGAATTTTAGTTTTGATATGTTTTGCGGTCACACTACTATCTTGTAAAAAGAATGATGATGGAGGTGTTGTAGAGGTGCCCCCAAGCTTATTGAGCGATGTAGCGCCTGAAGATGATGAAACCATTAGGGAGTTTTTGAACACCCACTTCTACAATTATGAAGAATTTAAAAACCCTCCGGAAGGATTTGATTATAAAATCGTGATTGATACCATAGCAGGTGAAAATGCGAACAAAGAGCCAATGATGGAAAGTGCGGTTCCGGTAACGTTAAATGTTTCTTCCAGCCATTTGGGATTAAGTGCTGGAGAAGAAAATATTCCCCATACCTATTATTATATTGAAGTTTTGGAAGGTGGGGGAGGAAGTCCGACCTATGCAGATTCGACTTTGGTCAGATATCAAGGTTCTGCTTTGAATGGAACCTTATTTGATGAAAACCAGGATTTTACTTGGCAAGTATTGCCATCTCAATTTAGAGGATATGGGGATGGTATTTCCAACATGAAGGCGGGAACACCTGGTCAGGTTGTTGAAAATGGAGATGGTACCTATCAAATTTTGGATAGAGGTATTGGAATTATTGTAATGCCATCAGGTTTGGCTGCGTTTAATAGATCGGTTGGTGCTGCTGGTACTTATGCACCTGTACTTTTTAAAGTTGAACTGGGATTGTTTGTGGAAGACACGGATAGCGACAATGATGGTATTCCATCGGTACAAGAGGATTTGAACAATAACAGATATCTGTTGGATGACAACACAGATGCCGATGAAGAACCGTTTACTGTTCCGCCCAGACCGAATTACCAGGATCCTGACGATGATGGAGACGGTGTTTTAACACGGGATGAGATAATCATTGAAAATGGCGAGATCACCTTTCCAGACTCCGATGGGGATGGAACCCCCGATTACTTGGATCCAGATTCCAACTAACTTGAGTTCGATTATTATTTCTGACCTTGAAAAATGCCGTCACTTCGAGTGCGAAGCGTATCGAGAAGTGGCATTTTCGGGTTTCGCTACAGTTTTCTCAAGTTTCAACTTCACTCAACCACCGAAAATCACTCAAACTGACGATTTTGAATCACAACTTTCGAATAATCGAACCCAGGTAGTTAGCAAAGTGAATAAGTGAATAGAATGAGTCGTCCTAAAATAGGTTGACAGTTTTTAATAATTGACACTATCCCAATAAGTGTGTAAGTTGAAAATAACGGGGGTTGGGCTTTTCTAGAGCCTGACCCTTTTTTCATAGATCGTAAGGAACTGGTTTAAAATTATGCCCCAGTTCCTGATGGGCATGGACCATTTCTTGGTGGC
>NZ_JBSXNR010000005.1:0-2475 GCF_056857735.1 Flagellimonas sp. L-11 | reverse complement strand
CACGCCTCATAACCATTATTTTTTCCTTCAATATCGCCCCCCGCAAATGGACGGGGTGTATTGATAGGGAAAAATAATGCCCAAAAATTATCCAATTTAATTTGGAAAGTCCATAGAATACTTACCGAAACTAATTTACTGAGCGAGGTAAAACCTCAATTAGGAAGCTTCACATTTCCATATAATTCCTTCATTACTTCACAAGGGTCAATATCAATGGCCAATGAAATAAGGTAGAGTTCCTCTGCCCTTAGTTTCGTGGTCGGGTTGGAACTCAATTGACTTATCCTTGATTTACTTATGCCTGTCCTTCTCGCCACTTCCGCTTTGTTGATGGACTTTTTGGCCAAATATAATCCTAGGTCTGTCATTTTAGTAATATAAAATTTTGATACATAAAGATAGATTTTAGATACACCTATATAAAATTTTATCTAATTCGTGTAGAAAATGAGTATTAATTTTATACATTGGTATAGAAAATCTATACCAATGGATTGAAATTCACCTTAAAACTTCGACATATGGATTCCTTATCACAAAGAAAGAAACAGCTAGACCCCCAGATACAGGGGCTTTTATCGGATATTATCAAAGTAATTCCGAATGTTGCACAGGTCTATCTGAACAAGGGCCTCGAAAAAAAGAACACCTTTAAATTCAGATGGAACATCATTATTGATGCACCCAAAAATGACATAAACAACAAGTTCCTTCCCATTGTCCAAGGGTTGTTTTTTGACCATCAAGATCATTTCCACAATCTCTTTTCCCATGATTACGCCAAAACAGAACTGGCTAATGGAAACCTGTTTTTCATCAACCATTGTCGGACCGAACATCTCATATTTGGAAATCGGGAAATTAGCTTTCCTTGGAAACAACATGAAGAACTAACCAATGAGAAAGTCCAGAAAAACATTGAGGAGGACTTTCGGACATCCTTGGAAGGCAGTTTTGCCTTTCAAAAGGGGTTCAAATACTTCATGTCAGATAATAACCTATCCCAAGCTGCCTTTATGGCCCATCAAGGCTTTGAACTGGGATACAGGGTCTTGGAAGGCTTTCTCTGCGGAAAAGTCAAAATCTGTCATAAGATAGGAGTCCATCAAAAGTTCATGGAAAGGAACATATACCGAATGAAGGGAATGTTCAATCTTGATGACCATACAGAAATGGAGTTGTTGGAACTATTGGATCGGGCCTATTCCAGTTCAAGATATGAAAACTCCTTCCATATTGAAAGGGGTCAATTGGACATTTTGGAACAAAAGCTTGAATGCTTTTTGGATGAGATCAAGCAATTGTTCGAAAAGGAACTTGAGCTTTTACAGACCCCTATTACAAGTAAAAAAGAGGCTTTGTTCGAAACCCAAAATATAGAAGAGCCCAACCTATTGGACACGATTAGGCAATTGAGCAAGGAAAACTTTGAAATGATGAGACCTGCAAATCGAAGGACAAAAAAAGGATATTATCTCAACCATGTCTATATCCACAGTCACTTCTCCCTTTTCTACACCTTAAAATCGACCCTCAATGTATGTATCCTGGCCTTGGACGAGCAATGTGATATGACCTTGGACATCAAAAACATCAAAGAGGATGTAAAGACCGTACTGGAGTTTACTAAAAACCTCATTCCCTTGGAAGAGGGCAACTATCTGGATGAAATGCGGGAACTCATGCTTTCTGATAAAGGAACTACACCTTAAAAAGAGGACATGGAAAAGAAAATTGAAAGCCATAACAACGAAAAGGAACTATTGGACAAAGTGATTGGTATGTTGAACCCAAGAAAACGAAGGTATCATGGGAAGGATGAACCGCAAGTCCAAGAAGTAGTGTTCAAGGTGGAAAACAATTCAGAACTGCGCTATGTCATCTCTTGCCTGTTAAGGCTGTGCATGTCCACCATTGACAATGAAAACGAACTGGATTCTCCAAGACTTCCCTTTCTATCCAAGGATGATGCAGTGATCACCATACTGGAGTTGGTCATTGATATTCTTCCAGACGACCAGTTGGACAGCTACGATCGAATAGAAAAACTCCTTTTGAAGGAATAAACATGATTGCCAACCCAAAAACTTGAACAATGAAACAGAAGAAGAAAAAACTCAAAACCTTGGAGGAAATCCAAGACCTTAGAAAAAATCTTACCGGGCTGCTGGGAAACAAAAAGTCCATTGATTCCAAAGGAAACCTTGTTTGCTTCGAGGTCAGGGACAACAACCACCTTTTGATGCAGATCAGAAGCCTATTGCAGCTCTGTGTATTCGCCATGGATGGTGACGGGATGATGTTGGCTCCTAAAAACTATAATGCATCAAAGGTGTATATATTAATATAAAACTACCCCACATTTCAATTTAAAAGTATACCACTTATTACCAACTTGAACGTCCAATCAGAGACGTTCGGAAAATGATAAGTATGTATACAAAACAGGAAATAATATTAAAGAGTCATCGT
>NZ_JBSXNR010000004.1:2500-5178 GCF_056857735.1 Flagellimonas sp. L-11 | reverse complement strand
TTCCGGGTGTCGTACAGACATTCAAGGAAATACAATGAAGAGTTTGATCCTGGCTCAGGATGAACGCTAGCGGCAGGCCTAACACATGCAAGTCGAGGGGCATCACGGAAAAGCTTGCTTTTCTGGTGGCGACCGGCGCACGGGTGCGGAACGCGTATGGAACCTGCCCCTGTCAGGGGAATAGCCCAGGGAAACTTGGATTAATGCCCCATGGTATCGTCATATCGCATGATATGTTGATTAAAGATTTATCGGACAGGGATGGCCATGCGTACCATTAGTTAGTTGGTGGGGTAACGGCCCACCAAGGCAGCGATGGTTAGGGGCCCTGAGAGGGGGATCCCCCACACTGGTACTGAGACACGGACCAGACTCCTACGGGAGGCAGCAGTGAGGAATATTGGACAATGGGCGGGAGCCTGATCCAGCCATGCCGCGTGCAGGATGACGGCCCTATGGGTTGTAAACTGCTTTTATACGGGAAGAAACGCACCTACGGGTAGGTGTCTGACGGTACCGTAAGAATAAGGACCGGCTAACTCCGTGCCAGCAGCCGCGGTAATACGGAGGGTCCGAGCGTTATCCGGAATCATTGGGTTTAAAGGGTCCGTAGGCGGGCCTGTAAGTCAGGGGTGAAAGTTTGTGGCTCAACCATAAAATTGCCTTTGATACTGCAGGTCTTGAGTCATGGTGGGGTCGCCGGAACATGTGGTGTAGCGGTGAAATGCATAGATATCACATAGAACACCGATCGCGAAGGCAGGTGGCCAACCATGTACTGACGCTGATGGACGAAAGCGTGGGTAGCGAACGGGATTAGATACCCCGGTAGTCCACGCCGTAAACGATGGATACTAGCTGTGGGGACCTCGGTCTCCGTGGCCAAGCGAAAGTGATAAGTATCCCACCTGGGGAGTACGTTCGCAAGAATGAAACTCAAAGGAATTGACGGGGGCCCGCACAAGCGGTGGAGCATGTGGTTTAATTCGATGATACGCGAGGAACCTTACCAGGGCTTAAATGCAGGCTGCATGGGGTGGAGACACCCCTTTCTTCGGACCGCCTGCAAGGTGCTGCATGGTTGTCGTCAGCTCGTGCCGTGAGGTGTCAGGTTAAGTCCTATAACGAGCGCAACCCCTACCGTTAGTTGCCAGCATGTAAAGATGGGGACTCTAGCGGGACTGCCGGTGCAAACCGAGAGGAAGGTGGGGACGACGTCAAATCATCACGGCCCTTACGTCCTGGGCTACACACGTGCTACAATGGCCGGTACAGAGGGAAGCCACCCCGCAAGGGGGCGCGGATCTACAAAACCGGTCACAGTTCGGATCGGGGTCTGCAACTCGACCCCGTGAAGCTGGAATCGCTAGTAATCGGATATCAGCCATGATCCGGTGAATACGTTCCCGGGCCTTGTACACACCGCCCGTCAAGCCATGGAAGCCGGGAGTGCCTGAAGTCCGTCACCGCAAGGAGCGGCCTAGGGCAAAATCGGTAACTAGGGCTAAGTCGTAACAAGGTAGCCGTACCGGAAGGTGCGGCTGGAACACCTCCTTTCTAGAGAAAGAGACGCCCGGAAGGGGGTCCTTGCGCGAGGTGGTCCTTAGGACCTTTGTGCTGTCGTTTATGATATGTTTTTTTGGTATAAGGCAAAATATAAGGCCAAGACAGTCTCATAGCTCAGCTGGTTAGAGCGCTACACTGATAATGTAGAGGTCGGCAGTTCGAGTCTGCCTGAGACTACGAAGGAAGTTCATTGAGAAAAGATATTGGAAATTTTAGAAGTTGAGTTACAGGGTTATCACTCATAACTCCCAACTAATAACTCATAACTGAAAAATGGGGGATTAGCTCAGCTGGCTAGAGCGCCTGCCTTGCACGCAGGAGGTCATCGGTTCGACTCCGATATTCTCCACCACGGCAATTGGCCGTCCACGGTGATATTATCGCCAGTGGCGGTCCGCCACAAGTTCATTGACATATTGGGACGGAGCAAGGGACGACATAGGTCGTTTCATTGCGAAGTCAAAGAAGAAACACGAAGTAGAATAGAACATTAAGGATTACGAGAGGGCATTTGTACTTAGGTACAGGTGCGACAAGCAAAAGAAGGGCGTATGGGGAATGCCTAGGCTCTCAGAGGCGACGAAGGACGTGATAAGCTGCGAAAAACCGCGGGGAGCTGCACATGAGCATTGATCCGCGGGTATCCGAATGGGGCAACCCGGCTGGTTGAAGGCCAGTCACACCGCAAGGTGGGCGAACCCGCTGAACTGAAACATCTAAGTAGGCGGAGGAAGAGAAAACAAGAGTGATTCCGAGAGTAGCGGCGAGCGAAATCGGACTGGCCCAAACCGTTGTTGTTTAGGCAATGACGGGGTTGTAGGACCACAATGTTCTTTGCGCGACGAACCGGAAGCAGTTGGAAAGCTGCACGATATGGGTGACAGTCCCGTACGGGCAAGGAGCGTTGAAGATAGTGGTATCCTGAGTAGCGCGGGGCACGTGAAACCCTGTGTGAATCCGGCGGGACCATCCGCCAAGGCTAAATACTCCTGGGAGACCGATAGTGAACCAGTACCGTGAGGGAAAGGTGAAAAGAACCGTGAACAACGGAGTGAAATAGACCCTGAAACCATACGCCTACAAGCGGTCGGAGCCAGTTTACTGGTGACGGC
>NZ_JBSXNR010000003.1:0-3920 GCF_056857735.1 Flagellimonas sp. L-11 | reverse complement strand
AAAGTTCACCCCGTTCTTTTTCAGTTCTACCTCTAAGTTATCAACAAATACAAAGGTTATGAGTCTCCCCCAGACCCCCTCTTTTCAACATCATAATCTCAATAGATATAATCTATAAAACAAATCTAAAGGCCGTCCCTTTTCCGAGAAATATTTTGCGACGTTTATTTTTCGGGAATATTGTATGAATACTATCTATTACCATATTTTTTCAAGAACACATTCTTTAGAGTTAAGAAAGTTTAAAAAAATGAAAATATACAAACTAATAGTTTGTATATTTGAAACAAAATAAACTACATGAATTTGTTGTGGTTTAAAAAAAGTTGAAAACAGAAACTATCAGTTTGGAAAAAGAACAAAAAATAAACCACCTACTTAATTCACAGCCTCCAGGAGTTGTCTATTTAAGCTCATGGTTAACGGAAAAGGGGTTCTCCACACAATTGCTTAATCGATATAAAAAGAGTAATTGGATATACTCCATAGGCCCTGGAGCTTGGATGCGAGTGGGTGATACACCTACCTACCAGGGAGCATTGTTTGCATTACAAGAACAAGCTGACCAGAATATCCATCCAGGAGGTAAAACGGCCTTATCCTTATTGGGAAAGACTCATTATCTGGAGCTATCCACAAAACAAGTAACGTTGTTCGGGGGAAGCGAAGAAAAATTGCCCGCTTGGTTTTCAAAATACGATTGGGAGGTAAAAGTAAACTACTTTAGTTCCTCCTTTCTTCCACCCAATATAGGACTGCAAACTATAGAACAAGGCGCTTTTAATTTGTTGGTGTCCAACCCGACGAGGGCTTTGATGGAATGCCTGTACCTAACGCCAAAAAAACAAGAACTGGTCGAGTGTTACGAAATCATGGAGGGGTTGAACAACCTTAGGCCAAAACAGGTACGGGAACTTTTGGAGGCATGCAAGTCAGTTAAGGTAAAGCGATTATTCCTGTACATGGCAGAAAAAGCCGGACACGATTGGTTTAAATATATGAGCTTGGAAAATATAGACCTTGGAAAAGGAAAACGCTCCTTGGTAAAGGATGGTGTTTATATATCGAAATATCAAATTACTGTCCCTAAAACATTGGAGAATTATGAGTAGCTATAAGCAACAGGTTTCCCTATTGTTACAAGTGTTGCCGGAAGTGGCAAAAAAACCTGTTTTCGCATTGCATGGAGGTACGGCCATCAATCTGTTTGTACGGGATATGCCCAGATTATCTGTGGATATCGATTTGACCTACATTCCCATTGAGGACAGAAAGACATCTTTTAAGAACATTATTGAAAGTCTTGGCCAAATAAAAGCTAAACTCGAAAAAATTCTGCCGGAAGCTACAATTACCCTTAAAGAGGAAACATTGAAACTTCAAATCACGACCGTAAACGCACAGATAAAACTGGAAGTGAACCAAATCAACAGGGGTGTCATGGATGATACGGTAACGTTATCACTATGTGAAAAGACCCAAGAGGAATTTGATGCTTTCTGTGCCATACAAGTGGTTCCTTTAGGGCAGTTGTATGGCGGAAAAATCTGCGCTGCATTGGACCGTCAGCATCCTAGGGATTTGTTCGATGTAAAATATCTGTTGCAAAATGAAGGATTTACCGAAGAAATCAAAAAAGGCTTCCTATTGTTTCTTTTGAGCAGCAACCGTCCCCTTCACGAAATGTTGCATCCCAATTTTATCGACCAAAGAGAAACCTTGGTCAATCAATTTGAAGGTATGAGTGAGGAACCCTTTACCTATGAAGATTTTGAAAAGACCAGAGAGGAATTGATAAAAACAATCTATCAAAATCTAACAGAAAAAGACAAGGAGTTCTTATTGAGTTTTGGCGAAGGAACACCCAATTGGGAAATCTATGATTTTGAACGGTTTCCTGCCGTCCAATGGAAACTACAGAACCTTACAAAACTAAAAAATAGCAATCCTGAGAAGCATGAAAGCTTTGTTGCTTCACTGAAGAAAGTATTGTATTGATTATAATATATAAAGTACATGGGTTATTATAAGATTTGTTACTAAATGGGTTGATTTAATATTTAACAAATTTTATATTTGTAGGGTCAGAAAGTAAAGCAATTTACTTTGAGTTCATTTAAGTACCGTCAACAAATCGGATAACAGTTGTTTCTTAAAAGCTGTAACTGATTGATATATAAAACATTGTGTGAATGGGTTCAAACTCTGCCACCCCGACGAACCTAGAAATAGGTCACAACAAAACACTGTTAATCATTTGATTTTCAGTGTTTTTTGTTTTTTATGCATTCAATTGATTTCATTTAAAACCAAATAAAAGGTGTGCAATTCGGTGTACAACCATTAATCCGAAATGTACTAACTTTAAAGGACTTTAGGGTACGATTTGACTTTCGTCTTTACAATTTATTGTTTAACCAAAGTCATGTACAATGAAATCAAAACACACTTTCACCGTAATTTTCTTTACCAGAAAATCAAGGAGCGTCCCAAACCAATTATCCATCTATGTACGGATTACTGTGGATGGTCAACGTTCCGAGATCAGCCTAAAAAGAAACATTCCTTCCAAGGAGTGGGACAGTTCACGGAACCGGGGCAGGGGAGGTTCACAGAGAATAAGGACATTGAACGCGTATCTGGACAGCGTTTATCGTGGACTGTTGGACTGCCATAAAGAACTTTTGGAAGAGAACAGGGTCGTTTCATCAGATGCCATCAAGTCCCGTTATCTTGGCGAAGATGACAACAGCAAGACCTTAAGGGATCTTATAAAGTACCATAATGGGAATATGTCGATTGTCCTGAAAAAAGGGACGATGAAGAACTATTATACGACGGAAAAGTACCTGTATAGGTTTTTAGCCAAGAATAGAAAGGTCAACGATGTCCGCCTCAAACAGTTGAACTATGCCTTTGTAACGGATTTTGAGCATTTTTTGCGCAATTACAGAGATTCAAAGAAAAGGCTCTTATTGGGCAACAATGGGGTAATGAAACATCTGGAAAGGTTCAAGAAGATGCTCAACCTTGCCGTCAAATTGGAATGGATGGACAAGAACCCGTTCAACCAGTTCCAGTTGAAATATAACAAATATGACCGCCAGTTTCTGGACGAAGAGGAACTGGAGCAATTGGAAAGCACTGAAATGGGTAACGAACGCTTGGAGAGGATAAGGGACTGCTTTGTGTTTTCCTGTTATACAGGTCTTTCCTATGTGGATGTCAAGGAGCTGAACAGTGACAATATCGTGAAGGGGATAGACGGAAACCATTGGATAAGTACCAAGCGTGAAAAAACGGACAAGCCCGTGAAAGTCCCTTTGCTCCCAAAAGCACGGGAAATCTTGGAAAAGTATATGCAATGTCCAGAAATGGAAAATAAAGAAAGCCTGTTGCCGATCAGTTCCAACCAAAAGACCAACGCCTATTTAAAAGAGATAGCGGATTCCTGTGACATTGACAAAAACCTGACCTTTCATGTTGCAAGACATACCTTTGCAACAACCGTCATGTTGTCAAATGGTGTACCCATCGAAACAGTCTCGAAACTTCTCGGGCATAGCAAACTATCCACTACACAAATTTATGCCAGGGTCGTGGAATCCAAGATAAGTGAGGATATCGGAAATCTTTTGATTAGGTTCAAGGAAAAGACAACCAAAAAAAGTGCAGCTACTTAACTAAGAAGGGAGCGTATTTTTCGCTCCCTTTCCTTATTTATATAACTGAAATCAAACTTTAAAAAAAGCGAACGAAGCAGAGCGAAGTGCTGCAAGGCCCAAATCCTTTAGATTAGATTTCCATTTAAGAACCGTCATTGTTGATTCCTAATAGTTGGTCATCGCACTAAATCTTTGTCCTTTATTTTATGGATAACTTTGGTAGTAATCAAAAAGAGAATGGGGTGAACTCGGCCC
>NZ_JBSXNR010000002.1:0-2938 GCF_056857735.1 Flagellimonas sp. L-11 | reverse complement strand
TTTTGAACAACAAGGAAATATTTAATGGAGGTTACCTTCCTTGTGATGGTCCAGGTTTTGGATATAGATCAGTCAACTAATGCATGCTAACCTCTAATAAGAAGCATCTGTTTTTCCAATTTCTTCAATTCGGGATGTCTGGCCAAAATAATTGACCACCCCATTGTATACCAAAAAGTTACGTTTTTTTTTCGCAAAAGGTAACCGAATAAGTGACTTTTGACCATACCTACAAACCTTCTAAAGCAGATTTAATGAAAAATGATTCAGTAAAGGTTTATCAAAAGTTTTTTCTTGAAAAGAATAACAAATTAAACCCTACGTTTTCTTTCCAACCATTGGGTGATGAACAGAAAAACCAAATATGTATCAAGTTCTTAGCTTAGTTTTATATCCCCAAGCTCTAAAACTAATTATCCTTTTTGGTTCTATTTTCCCGATATCGCACAGGACTTAATCCTGCCCTCTTTTTAAAGAAGTAGCTAAAATGTGAGGGTTCGGAAAAACCCAGTACAATTGAGATTTCAATTATACTGTAAGAAGTATTTTCCAACAATAGCTTGGACTCTGCGAATACCTTTTCGGATATGATCTGGGTCGTGGTTTTTCCCCTATGTTTTTTCAATACCTTGTTCAAATGGTTGACATGGACATGTAACGCATCCGCATAATATGAGGGACTCCTTTGAATGGGCAAGGAGTTCTTGTCATGAACCGGAAATTGACTTTCCATGAGTTCCATAAATCCTGTGTAAATCTTATCGGATGCTTCCTTCTTTCCTTTAACCGACATAGAAAAACAATTGTATTTGAAAAATTCCGTAAGGTCCTTTAAAATTAGGGGTAACAACTTCAACCATAACCGTCATACCGATCAGTTCCCAACGCGTTGCTGTAATTTTTTTGGATAACGATCTCCTTTGATTTCGATACCCGCTAAGGTTTCCTCCATTTTAAGCAAATCTGCTGGTGTCAAATGGATATCAACAGCACCGATATTCTCTTTCAGTCGATGTGATTTGGTCGTGCCGGGAATCGGAACTAAATATGGTCTCTGAGCCCATATCCAGGCCAGGGCAATCTGTGCAGGGGTACCTCCCTTCTCCAATGCGATTTCCCCTAAAAGATCAACCAGCTTTTGGTTGGCCTTTCTATTTTCCTCCGTGAATCTGGGAACGATGTTCCTAAAATCGTTTTCAGAAAATGTTGTATCAGCATCGATCTTCCCGGTCAAAAAACCCTTTCCCAAGGGACTGAAAGGCACGAAACCAATGCCCAATTCTTCCAACAAAGGGAAAATTTCCTTTTCAGGTTCCCTCCACCACAGGGAATATTCGCTTTGCAATGCCGTTACTGGAAGTTCAGCATGAGCCCTTCGTATGGTTTTCACTCCTGCCTCGGACAAGCCAAAATACTTTACCTTTCCTTCTTTGATAAGGTCTTTCACCGTTCCCGCAACATCCTCCATGGGCACCTGGGGGTCCACCCGGTGCTGATAGAACAAATCAATGACATCCGTACGCAATCTTTTTAAAGAGGCTTCGGCCACCTTCCTGATGGTTTCTGGGCGACTGTCCTGTTCCTTTTTTGAGTCTCCGTCCTTAAAGCCGAATTTAGTGGCTATCACAACATTGTCCCTTATAGGCTCCAGGGCCTCGCCCACCAATTTTTCGTTATCAAACGGACCGTAGACTTCCGCAGTATCAAAAAAGGTCACTCCTTGCTCATACGCTTCCCTAATCAATCGAATGCCATAATTTTTATCGGTGGCCGGACCATAACCAAAACTCAGGCCCATACAGCCATACCCTATAGAAGAAACGGTCAAATCATTTCCTAAAACCCTGTAATTCATCTGTGCCTTTTATGCAAAAGTAGTAGGCATCATGTATTAAATCAGTACACAAATTACTGGTATTGCTACCAATTTTACTTATCCATATAGGACAACAAGTGAGGTACCCTTGCAAAAAGCAAAATGAAAGTTAATTTGTGAATTCAATAGGTGTAGAATCATTTGGAAACATGGTTTTGGAAACCAGTATTGTACTAGTTGTTGAAGTAGGTTGTTGCCGGAAAAATGTTTTGAAAAAATTGCCTTAGTCCTACGGTTTCATTTTCAAAAAAAGTTTGGGCATGGTTTCCAAATCAAGACTGTTCATGTCTATAAGCTGCAATGATTTGACCATCTGAAGGGTGGAGGATTTATAATATTTGAAATGCGGTGTCTGCAGATGGGATTGATAAGCGTCGTTATCGGCATATATTTCCAATAATCTGATTTGGGAAGGGTTTTCCTTTTCTTGCATAGGGTAGATGCAAATAACGCCAGGTTCCAAACGTACGGATGCCTCCGATTCCTCTTTCAATAGGGCAATATATGCTTCGGTATATTCTGGATAAATTTCTATTTCCGCAATTCGCACCAACATCTGGCCTGCTTGAGACTTTGGTTTATCACTGTTTATTTTTTGTGCATGACCATAATTCACCGTAACCACTAAAAAAAACACCCAGCCTATATAATTACCTATGCTTTTCAATACTTTCCGATTTTAATGTTATGCGGGACAAACCCAATGATTTTATAGTAACAACTAAAATTATGGAATCAATTTAGCTTAAATACTTGATATAAGGTTGTTGGTATAAACGCTCCCCCTTGGCCTTATAAAGTGCATTGGCCACGGCGGCAAAAATCGGTGGAAAGGTCGGTTCCCCCAAACCTGTGGGGTCCGTATCACTCTCAACAAAATGAACCTCGATTTCTTTGGGCGCTTCGGCCATTCGGATCATCCGGTATGCATCAAAATTGGATTTTTGCGGAACGCCGTCCTCAAAGGTCAATTCCCCATACAGGGCATTGCCTATGCCGTCCACAATACCTCCCTCGGCCAAATTGGCGGCGGCATCCGGATTGACCACGATACCACAATCC
>NZ_JBSXNR010000001.1:0-3444 GCF_056857735.1 Flagellimonas sp. L-11 | reverse complement strand
CCTGGCAGGCAAGAGGTCACCGGTTCGAATCCGGTATTCTCCACAGTAACAGTAAGGCTTCAAGAGTTTTTAACTTTTGGAGCTTTTTTTATTTGCACGCAATTTGCACGCAAACTCAGGTCAAATTTGTTTTTGATTATTTGTTGCAAATTGGACTATTTCGATGTTTTTTCACTTATTTCTGAGTAATTTGAAAAAGTTATATACCCATTGGATATCTTTGACCTTCTTTTCCTTTTATCAACCAGATTCCCGGCCATAGTAACTTTTGCCAACCAATCCTTACCGTTATTGTACAGATAGCCGAATTCTAAAAAAAATGATTTCACAACTATTAGGGCACGATTCACAACAAAAAAAGATGATTTTATATCATCAGGGTAGGGAATTCGTTAGTATGATTGTTTAACCTATGGAAACTATAAAACAACAATTCTTAATTAATCAATAGTAAAGTATGAAAACCTCAAATCTATTTAAATACTTAATAGCCGGAGTAATGGTCCTTACCGTCATTGCCTGTAGCAAAGATGATGACCCTTTTGCGAGTGTAACGGTCAATGGAACAACATTAAGAACAAGCCCTTCCGACTTTACCGTTGGTGACCGGTCGGATTTCAATGGTGACATCGATGCAAGTTTTACCGGCAACGGTGGTTCTACCACCCGTATATTCAGCTGGAACAACAACCTCAGTACAGCGGATTATAATGCCGATATCACTGCGACTACGGAAGGTACCTTCAATATGGTGGTAACAGATGCAGATGCAAATATCGTGTTGAATAGATCATTGAACGGTGCGGTTGAGCCCGATTCTTTCTCTGGAGTAACCGACGCAGGCACTTCCGGAATATGGACCGTAACGATTACAGTAGAATCTTTTAGTGGTGATGGCAGCTTTTCTTTGAGTGAAGGAAACTAGTCAATTCTCCTACTTGTAAATACATAAAAGCACCTCATAAACGGGGTGCTTTTTTTTGAAGTAAAGTGAACAGGTTTAAAAAGCTAACCCTTTTCGAGACAGTATTCCAGAGCTACCTGAATGTTTTCATCCAATAATCAATCGTTTATTGGTGCCCAAAATTTTATATCTGTTTATTTCAATTGTTGATAACTCAATATCCTTGTATTCTAAGAAAATTCGATTGATGTCATTTGATTTGATTTAGAACAAAATTTTATTTGCCATTTTTCATTTGGTTTGATATGAACTGATATGATGTAAGTGTTTGCACATCAATTTTTTGTGGATAAAATTCAATCCATAAACCTTACTTTCCCTCCGCCCTCTATTATCTTTATCCAAAGAATTCTTCAAAGGAAAACAAAAGCGCTTTTGTTCATTTCTAATCGTTAAAAGGAACAAAATGGACAATTTTTTGATACTCGAACGGCTTGACCGTTTGGAACGACTTATGATAGCCAATAAAGAAGTACTGACCTTTGATGAGACCTGTGATTACACCGGCATATCAAGAAGTTATCTGTACAAGCTTACCGCTGCGGGGCAAATCCCGCACTCCAAGCCCAATGGAAAACTTATATTCTTTGAAAGGGAAAAGATAGTGCGTTGGCTGCTGCAGAACCAACAGAAGCCTTTACCGGAAAGCAAAACGATCGGGGATTCGATTCCCTAGTCGAATTCCTCTTTAAATTATTTGTGGACTCACGATAATTTCATAGAAACCCTAAGATTTCAAAAATTTCAAAATATGAAAATAGTACCTTATATAAGGGTGGGCACGTCTTTCTATAAAATTGTAAAGTATCCTACCATTTCGGGACATTTCAACGAGCAGCTGGTTCCGTGGAACGAGCATATCATCAAGCAGGACCATGGCAAGGACTATTTGGGCAAGGTGCCCAAATATGATGGGTTCGCCTGTATTCCCTGTCATGTGGACTTCAAAAAGGAACACCATGGTTTCTACAATACCTATTCCCTTTTGGCACATGAACCCAAAGAGGGAACCATCAAAAGAACACGGGCCTTTTTAGGGCATATCTTCGGCAACCAGCTGGAACTGGGACTGGACTATCTGAAACTCCTGTACCAAAGACCGGTGCAGGTGCTCCCCATCCTATGTCTGGTCTCCACCGAAAGGAACACCGGAAAGAGTACTTTTCTCAAATGGCTCAAGGAAATCTTTGGGAACAACCTGACGTACCTGACCAATGACAGCTTTGCAAGCCAGTTCAATGCGGACTGGGCCAACAAGCTGCTGATATGCGTTGACGAGGTACTGTTCAACAAAGAGGAGCTTACCGAACGCATCAAATATTTGAGCACGACAAATCGGAACAAACTGGAGGCCAAGGGAAAGGACAAACGGGAAGTGGAATTCTTTGGTAAATTTATTCTCTGCAGCAACAACGAGGACAATTTCATCAAGATTGATGCCCATGAGACCCGGTTCTGGGTGAGGAAGATTCCTTCACTTAAAAGGGAGGACACCGATTTCCTGGACCAGTTGTCCAAGGAAGTGCCCGCTTTTTTGGATTTCCTTTCAAAAAGGAGGTACAGCACAAAACAAAGAACCCGAATGTGGTTCACAGCTAAACAGGTTTATACCCCTGCCCTTAAGAAGCTGGTGAACAATAACCGAAATAGGGTGGAGAAGGAACTGGCCAGTCTATTGCTGAGTGCCATGGAAAAGTTCGAGATGGACTCGGTGGACCTTTGTCCCATCGATGCCCTGCACATGCTCAACCGCACACGGGTCAAGACCGACCTGACCCAATTGAGGCGGTTGCTGAAAAAGGATTGGAAACTGGACAACCAGCCCAATTCAAACAAGTACCAAAAAATCACCATTTGGAACAACGGCGAGATCAACACCGAGGACGCCAAGGGAAGGTACTTTACCATAAAAAAGAATTTTTTGGTCCAAAATTTTGATGATTTGATGACAGATTGATATAAGCCCAGTGTTTATAAGGGTTTAGGCTGTCATCACTTTGTCATCATTCTGTCATCAAAATAAAAAATGATGACAGGGACAATGAAGAAAAAAACAAAAGTGATGAAACGATGACAAAATGATGACGGGGGAACAACCAGTATTTATAGGGTCCCCCAGAGGTTTGTCATCAAATCATCAAAAATCGATTAAAAACAGAACCATGAGAGAAAAAAGAATGGACTGCGAAAAAGCCCGCAACATTGACATCGTTTCCACGCTGGCCAAGTCGGGGCACTTTCCAGTCCGGAAAACGGAAAAAGAAGCTTGGTTCCTCAGCCCGTTCCGGAGCGAGACCCAAGCCTCTTTCAAGGTATCATTGAAGGAAAACTACTGGATAGATTTTGGGACCTTTGAAGGTGGCAGTACCATAGACCTGATCATGAAAATGGAAAACTGTTCCGTAAAGGAGGCATTGGAACGATTGTCCGGGAACATGGGCCATTTTTCTTTTCACCGGCGGCCGAATCCAACCAAGAAG